>LJNA01000044.1 GCA_001304365.1 Syntrophobacter sp. DG_60
GTGAAAGCTTCTCTAAAGAAAGGTATTTTTTTGTTACACGCCTTATATCCTCTGGACTTACTGCCTGAATATGCCTTAAATACTGTTCATTTTTTCTTGCATCCCCCATTATTACTTGAAAATACCCCAATGTCCTTGCCCAACCTTGAGCAGCTTCTTGATCATAGATAAAATCTGCAGAAATTGACCGCTTTGCCCTTTGAAGCTCCTCCTGAGTTATGTCTTTCCGTTTCAGTTCGTCTATTTGAGTGAATACCTCCTTTAACACTTCCTTTATCTTTTTATAATCAAGGGTAACTTGAATAATAAAAAGTCCTGGCCCTTTTGGGGTAAATGCATAACTGGTAATAGAATGTACTATTGCCTTTTTTAGCTTTAATACCTCATTTAAACGAGAGCTTTCCTGTGCCCCTAATATCTCTGATAGAATATCTATTGCATAGGCATCATCATGGCCCATGCCTGGAATATGAAAGGCTAGTCCTAAATAGGTTTCATGCACGTCTTTTTTAATTTGCTTTAATCTTAATGCATTTTGTGCTGGTTCCTCTATATGTAAAGGCTCAGGCGATTGTTTACCTACCTCACTAAAGCAATGATTTACTGCCTCTTTAAATAATTCTTCTTCAAAATTCCCTACGGCTACTAAGACCATATTTTTTGGCTGATACCACATTTTAAAATAATCTAATAGGTCTTTGTGGTTTAATTTTTCTACTACATTTTTATACCCAATGATGGGGCGTCTATAAGGGTGGACCTTATACGCTGTAGAGAAAATGGTATCTGAGAATACATGCATAGGTGAGTCCATACCTCTCTTAATCTCCTCTAAAACTACCTTTTTCTCACGCACTAGTTCAACCTTATTAAATAGACTGTGCCTAGCAGCATCTGCTAATACCTCTAGCCCTGTCTGCCATTCTCTGCTAGGGACTACTACATGATAAACTGTGTAGTCAAGGCTGGTATAAGCATTAATGGAGCCACCGCAACCTTCTATGGTTTTGGCAATTACACCAGGTCCCCTTGTAGGCGTGCCCTTAAAAAACATATGCTCTATTAAATGGCTAATACCACCTTGTTCGTCCTTTTCATAGGCACTTCCGGCCTTTACCCAAACCTGAATAGCCACCACAGGCAAGGCACGATTTATCTGGTAAACCACCTGCAATCTATTATCCAATGTGTATATCTGGACATTGTTTTCTGCCAGGAGGTTTACATTCATAAGCATCCCCCATATAAATATTAAAAGGCACAAGCTCCATTTCAGCATTATCTAATCCTTATGGTTTTCAAGGATATAATACTGGATACTCGATACTGGATACTAGATGCTCGCCAAAGCAAGAATCGAGAAACAAACCTCGAAAAACGAGCATCGAGCATCTGGCATCGAGCTAAAAGGGGTTATCTCGCCTTTTTTGCTTGCATTATTACAGGAGGAATGATTAAAAGAGCTATTGCAACATCCCCAATAATGACCCCCATCCATGATTCAGTAAAATGCCACATGACCCCGCCCATTACCATAAATACAATACAGGAAACAATAAGGATACCTAAAACCCTTGGTATAGGCATGTTCACCCCTCACAGAAATTTTATTTTATACATAATGTAATTTTTAAAAATTAGCAAGTACTATTTTAAACCTAATTCTACCCAAGTGCGTGGATCACGACGCCAATAGGACTTAACACGAACAAATAAATCTAAATAGACCTTACAACCTAAAAGGCCTTCTATTTCTTTCCTAGACAACTGCCCTATATCTTTTATCATCTTCCCTTTTTTGCCAATAATAATGCCTTTTTGAGAGGCCTTCTCTACATAAATTGTGGCAGCAATATAAATTATCCCCCTCTCTGGTATATCCCGAAACTCTTCTACCATAGTGGCAATACTATGAGGGACCTCCTCCCTGGTGGAATTGATTGCCTTCTCCCTTATAATCTCTGCAACTAATTGTCTTTCTGTAATATCTGTAATAAGGGTCTCTGGATAATACTTTGGCCCCTCTGGTAGAAAGGCAGTGGTTTCCCTTAAAACATCTTCTAAACCCGCATGTTTTAAGGCAGAGATAGGGAGAATGGTCTTAAAGGGGTAAAGCTTATCAAATTCTTCAATAATGGGCAAGAGTTGTGGTTTGGCAATTTTATCTACCTTGTTTATTAATAAAATGCAAGGCACTTTTACCTGATTAAGGTAAATAGCTATAATCTTTTTCCCATCCTTTAAACCTTTTGGAAATGGTTCAATCATAAATAAAATTATATCTACTTCCTGTAAGGTCTCCAAAGCAAGTTTTACTAAATATTTATTGTATTCTATGGTGGCATCATGAATACCTGGTGTGTCAATAAAGATAAGCTGTATATCTGGTAGATTAAGGATACCTTTAATCTTGTGCCTAGTGGTTTGTGGCTTTGGTGAAGTAATGGCTACCTTTTGTTGAAGCAATGCATTAAGTAAGGTAGACTTTCCCACATTTGATGCCCCAACAATGGATACGAAACCCGATTTAAATGCCATCCTATTAGCTCATAGCTGATAGCTCAGGGTTTATAGTAAAAAAGATTTTTTTCTTACTATCAGCTATCAGCTATGAGCCATGAGCTATCTCCTTTAACTTTTTCTCAACTTCAGCTATTTTTTCTTTATCGTCGATGCCTTTATAAACCTCTAATGCTTGTCTTAAATAGAAAGTTGCATGGTTTAGATGGCCTTCTTCTATAGCTATCTGTGCAAGCATCTCTAAATCAGCAGCAATACCTTGGGAATAGAGGGCTCTTTGATCATATTCTAGTGCCTTCTCTAAAAAGATTTTTGCCTCCCTTAAATCTCTTTTTCTGAGATAAATCATTCCTAGATTATAATAATTAATAGCCAGATTTGACCAATGTTTTCGTCTTTTATTTATAGATACAGCTTCTTTAAAAAGTTTTTCTGCCTCAACCACTTTACCTTCTCTCAAATAAATCTCTCCCAAGTTGTTACAAGCTGTTGCTAGGGGTTCTTTTAAATTATATTTTTTAGATATCTTTATGGCCTCTAGCTCAGATCTTATTGCTCTATCTAAACTACGCTGTCCTGAAAAGTAGTTGGCCCAAAGGTTCAGTGTAACGGCCTTGCCTTCTGGATAATGATAATTTTCTTCTATTTCCTGTGCTTGATGAAGATATTCTTTTGCCTTAACATAATCGGCCTTGCTTAAGGCCACAGCAGCCAAATTGTTGTAGCTCCGGATAACGCCTTCTAAGCGGTTAATAGAAGCATATAAGTCAAGGGCAGTTTTAAAACAATAATTAGCAACTGGGATATCTTTGGCCTCAAAGGCCTCTTGCCCTTTAATCTCATATACCTTGATGGAGGCAAGTTTAATCTCTGCTTTATGCAAGGGATGACCGCAACCTGTTAGAAAAAGCAAAAAGCAAAGAGCAAAGAGCAAAGAGCAAAATCTTTTTCCACTTATTACTATTTTACTATTCACTGCTTATAGTGGCCCTTTTTTCCAAATGAATTACACCCTTTTTTCCAGAAATGGGCAAGTTATGGCTTATAATAGGAATGGCCTTTATGGAATGGATAATATTTTTAGTCTCTTCTAATTGTCTTTGTATCCCTTCTACTATTTCAGGTATCTGCTCTGCACCTATTTGGGTATTCTTTATTATGTCTGGGAGTTCATTTGAGCTCTTCTCTATATTGTTTAAAATGGCCTCTAAATGTGTAAGATTGGCTGAAAAGTGTTGGGTAATGGTGGGTAAATCCCTACTGGCTTCTCTGAGTTTTGATGCGGTCTCTTTCAGGTCTTCTATTACTGTTTCTTTGTAAATGACCCTCCCTAAATCCCCTTTTCCTGTTTTTATTTGGTCAGTAATATCTTGCAAGCTATTCAGGGTTTGCCAGAGTGGTCCTTTGGGGTCTTGTAGCCTATCAATAAGACCTGCCAATCGAGTCAAGGCAAGACCGACGGTATCAAACTTTTCCATCAGTTTAAACTGTTCTACATAATCAGAAAGCGTCTTTTTCGGAATAGATTGGATGATGCCTTCATCAAGAATGGGTGGCTTTTCTAGAGAACCTGCAGTAACAGCAATATATTCACTACCAATAATAGTAGGACTTGCCACTGTGGCCATAGAATCAGTCCTAATACGGTCTCCATATTCCTTTAAAACCGCAATTACCACTTTTACTTTATTTTCAGGTGTAATCTTAATGGCCTTTAACTTTCCTATACGGGTGTTTAGCATCTTTACCTCTGCATTAAGCTTCAGATTGTAACCTTGATCAAAAAAGATGTAATAAGTATTGTATTCTTTAAACCATTCTCTCCCCTTCCCCACATAGAGAATTCCCATTATAAGGATAAACAGAACTCCAATAATGAAGAATCCCACTAAATAGTCAATTTTTTTAAACTCAAGTTCCATAATTTTGTATTCATAACCTAGTTTGAGATAATTGGCAACCAAGATTCACCCCGTTAGATATGAAGTATTATCTAACTGGGTATGCCTCATTAGACATTATCTAACGGGGCCCGTCCAAAGTTTCTAACGGGGTTTACTTGACTTTTAAATCGTGGAATAGTTAAATAGTTAAATCGGGATTAGTTGACTCGTTGAATGGTTAAATTGTATAGAGTTAAATTCAAGAGTAAGCGCTCAGCGATGAATGGTTTTACTATTTGACGAATCAACCAATTGATCAACCGACGAATTAACGTTTAGTATTTCAGATGAAAGGAAAATATATAGCTGTTTTTTTAATATTAATTTTTTTGGCTTCGTATGTGATAATTTTTGGGAAAAATGGCTACCTAGATTTATGCAAGCTTAAGAGACAGAAAGATACAATTTTTCAAAAAAATCAAGAAATTCAAAAGGAAAACAACATGTTAAGACATCAGATTGAACGCATTGAATCTGATTCTATTTATTTAGAGGCCATTATTCGTGAAAAGACCTCTCTTGTTAAAGAGGGTGAGATAGTAATTGTACTAGATGATTGATGCAAGATACTAGATACTCGATACTAGATCCTAGATATTTTGAGGAAAAAGTGCATTATCGAGAATCGAGCATCGAGAATCGAGCAAATTAATTCATATCGCCCCAATCAGGCCCTATTTTTATATCTACTACCAAAGGCACAGCCAATTTAACTATACCTTCCATAATATCTTTTACCAAGGCCTTGACCTTTTCTAGCTCTTCTGTTGGCACTTCAAACACAAGCTCATCATGGACTTGGATAATCATCTTTGACTCTAGGCAGGACAATGCATCCGCAATACGAATCATGGCTAGTTTAATGATCTCTGCCCCTGTGCCCTGAATGGGAGTATTGATGGCCATCCTTTCAGAAAGCCTCCGCAGTATAGCATTATTACTATTTATATTAGGGATTTTTCGTATATGCCTAAAAAGGGTCTCTACTTGCCTCCTCTCACGCGCCTGCATTAAGGTATTTTCAATATATGCCCTTACTCCTTTATATTGTTCAAAATATTGTTCAATATAGGCCTTTGCCATAGAGGTATCTATGTCCAATTGCCTTGCCAATCCATAAGGGCTCATACCATAAATAATGCCAAAATTAATGGTCTTTGCCTGTCTTCTCATCTGTTCACTGACCAGGTCTAAAGGGACCTGGAATATCTGGGAAGCTGTTTGTCTATGAATATCTTCACCCCTTCTAAATGCCTCAATTAGATTCTCATCCCTTGAAAAATGGGCAAGAAGCTTCAGTTCAATCTGAGAATAATCAGCAGATAGATATACGCATCCAGACTCTGGTATAAACGCCTTTCGAATGCCCTTCCCTTCCTCTCCCTTGACAGGGATATTTTGAAGATTTGGTTCACTGCTACTCAACCTTCCGGTAGAGGTTATGGCCTGGTTATAGACAGTATGTATGCGCCCTGTCTTTGGATGAATCAATTTTGGCAAGGCATCTATATATGTATTCTTTAACTTGGACAATGTCCGATAACTCAAGACCTCCCCTGCCAGTGGATGTATGGCTGCTAATTCCTGCAATACCTCTGCGTCTGTAGAGTAGCCCGTCTTTGTCCTTTTTCCATAAGGCAATTTTAATTTTTCAAATAAGATATAACCCAACTGAGCAGGAGAATTTATATTAAATGCCTCACCTGCGAGAAGAAAAATCCTCTTTTCTAAAGACCTCAATCTTGTTGAAAATTCTTCTGAAAGTTTCTTTAGATAGAGTACATCCACCTTTACCCCCCACATTTCCATAATTGCCAATACATTTATTAGTGGCATTTCTATTTCATAGAACAAAAATTCCTGACCCGATGCCTTAGTCTTTTCTAAAAGGATATCCTTCAGGCGGAAGGTTATTTCTGCATTCTCACAGGTATAATCCTTAACTACATCTACCTTCAGGTGAGAAGGGGACACTTTCTTTTTTCCTGCTATATCTTTATATTGCCTTTTTCTAATCCTTAGATACTCCTGGGCAAGCTCTTCTAAGCTGTGATTTGTCTTTTCAGGATTTATTACATAGGAGGCAATCATTATATCAGATTTTATCCCCTTTAATTTAATGCCATGCTGTGCCAAAACAATATAATCTTGTTTAATATTGTGCCCAATCTTATCAATGTCTTTATTTTCTAATACAGGACCCAAGGTATTAAGCACCTGGGAAAGGGGGATTTGTGGAGATGCCCCAAGATAATCATGTGCTATAGGGATATAAAACGCCTGCCCTACCCTATAACAGATAGAAATCCCTACTATCTTTGCCCTCATAGGTAGCTCATCTGTGGTTATTATGTTTAAAGAAAAGAGCCCGGCCTTTTCTAATGAACGGCAGAGCCTATTTAGCTCATCTTTGTTTGATACCAGGCCATAATCTAATTTACTTGAATCCTGGGGAAGCAAAAATTCCCTTAAGAGCCTACGAAACTCCAATTCTTCAAACAGGCTGCGTAGGTCTTCCACATTTTGAGGCTTCCTCTCAAGGTCTCCTAATCTTATGGCAATGGGTACATCTCCTCTTAGTTTAACAAGCCTTAAATTCAGCATTACCTGGTCCCTATTTTTGATAAGACTCTCCTTAATGCGTTTTGGTTCTACTTTATCTATATTGTCAAAGATCCCTTCTAAAGAGCCAAATTCATTAATCAGCCTAACGGCAGTCTTCTCCCCTACCCCCGGCACACCAGGGATATTATCAATCTTATCCCCTGTAAGGGCCATCACCTCATATAGCCTTTCTGGGGCCAATCCGTATCTTTTCTCAATCTTCTCTTTTGTTATGGTGTGGTCTAGCATGGAATCCCACACTACTGTTCTTTCTGAAACCATTTGGTGCAGGTCTTTATCTCCAGAAACTATGGTAGTCTCTATATCCTCATCCTTCAGCCCCTGACAGATGGTGGCTATGATATCATCTGCCTCATAACCCTCTACCTCTAATATAGGGATGCCCAGGGCATTTACAATCCTCTTTATATAGGGGATTTGCTTTGTTAAGTCTTCAGGCATGAATGGACGGGTTGCCTTATAGGTAGGGCTCTCTTTATGCCTAAATGTAGGCCCTTTTGCATCAAGGGCAACAAGCATAAAATCTGGTTTCTTTTCGCGCACCATCTTAAGGAGCATGTTTGTTACACCCAGTATGGCATGGGTAGGAAGGCCTTTGCTATTGGAGAGGGGCACTAATGCATGATAGGCACGATAGATATAAGAACTCCCATCTACAACAAACAGCCTTTTTGCCATTTAAAAAATTATATATTATGGGTGGGGAATGTAAAGGAAAAAAAGATATGTAATTTTTCTTGTAATCGTTCACCGCAGAGTGCGCAGAGGACGCAGAGAAAAATAAAAATTTTAAAAATGCTTTGCTTTTGTGCTCTGTGATCTCTGCGGTTCCCCTGTTAAATTTCCCTAGGGGAACCCTATTTAACAGGGTGAATCTGCGGTAAATAGAAAAATCATGAACGGTTATTTTTTCTTTATGAAGATTGAAAAACTATGTAAAAAGTATAGTAAAAAAAAGAGTTAGTAATGGCTGAGAAGGAAAAAACAAATTTAACCTCATCCCTCAAAATAAGGCACGAACTAAATAAGGCCATAGATGCCATAAATGGGGCAAATAAAATACTTGAGCAAAGAAAAAGTAAGGGTAAGCCTATTCAGCTCTTTGATAAAGAAGTTAATAAAGAGGCGCTGGAAAGAGAAAAAAGTAAGATGAATGAGGCCATTCAATTGATTAATGAAGAGATTAAAGAGGGCCTCAGAAAAGAGATGAAAAGGGTGTATAGCGGGCAAATCTCTATAGAGGGATACGCTCACTTATTAGATAAACTGAAAGTTACCATTGATGTGGTTGGAAAAAATCTTACAGATTTAAAGGGAGATCTTCAAATAATCAGCTTCACTCAGATAATTGCTAAGAGGATTGCGTTAAATCTTATAGAGGAGGCAAAGAAGGCCAGTAATAGGAAAGTCTGTAATGATTTGTTAGATGTGATAAAGGTGGCAATTGAGACCCTTACAGAGAGTTCCATAATCTTAAAGAGGCCCTTTTTTCACTGAACAATCCCCTTTATCCATTGATATATAATTTGGCTTATCTCTTGATATACTTCTTTTTGTGAGCGGCTCAAGTCTTTAGGGAGCCTAAAAGAGTGATTGCCTTCAGGAATCAGATGAAGATAGGCCCTGGGAGAGAGTTTAGATATTACTTTCTCCAGTAAATCCCTTTGAGCAAAGCTGTCCTTTGTGCCAGCCAAGAAAAGCATAGGTTTATTGATGGCATACAAGTGTTTATCACGAACCTCTTCTGTCTTCCCTGGCTTATGCAGAGGATAACCTAAAAAGATAAGGCCCTTAATTAAGGGTATTTCCTCTGCCAGATATGAAGCAATGCGACCACCCAGAGATTTACCCCCTATGAAGAGGTGATTTATCTTATCGTTTCCATATTTGATGAATAATTGGATTGCCTTCTTATAGCAGTTCATAAGGTCCTGTAGGCTATCAAGCTTCTTCCTTCCTAACTCTCTGTACAAAAAGTTGAATTTCAAGGTGAGATAACCCCTTCTGGCTAAATCTTCATGGATAAATCTAATGAGGGGATGGTTCATATCATTATGGGCCCCGTGTGCTAAAATGATGCCTGAATTATATTTTAGATCCCTGGGCACACCCAATACCCCGGAGACAGAACTTTGGGCATCAACTATGATTTTGACATATTCTGCCTTCATAGACCCTTTTAATCTATTTTTAAATAACACTCCCTTTTTTTCAACCTATTCCTAAAGGTAATCCCAAATTCTTCTCCTCAAAAATGACTCACTTTATAAGCACCAAGGCCAAAACTGGTGCGGCTTCCTATATGGGCATACTGGCCAAATTTAAGGTAAGGGGAAAATGCATTAAGTTTTCTTCCTCTATAGGTCAATCTCCC
>LJNA01000045.1 GCA_001304365.1 Syntrophobacter sp. DG_60
CAGACAATTTCCATTTTTTTTCACTTGTTAGATATGCCTAACAGTAAAAATAACCTAACTTTCCAGTTTTTGCCTTTTTTGCTACAAGAAAATAATATGATAAATTTTATTCAAAGAAATAGGGCGTTTTCTAAGTTTTTATTCTGTGGGACTGGCAATGAAATCCTTAAAAAAAGCCACGGGCACAAATTCGGGCACAATCGGGGAGGGAGCAAGGATTGACTTCCTCGAAATTAACTGATAAATCCTATATTGGAAGCGGATGGCTCCTGGTGGGGCCCCTGGACTTCAAATCCAGTGTTCGGCACGCAGTGGTGTCGAGGGTGGGTTCAATTCCCATACGCTTCCGCCAAGCATTTTTAATGAGTCAGCCCATCCCATTTATTTACTTCTGCAGGGTCAGATTTATTGATTGTAACCATTTTTGTAACCATTTTTTTCTAGTCATATTCTGAAATGACAGCAGCAGCTTTTTTTTAAATCCTTCTCATTGACCTCATATTGGCAGAATTAGACAGAGTTGAGGCGTGAGACGATATATAAGTCATCTAGCACTTTAGTCTTGCTCAAATGGACAATAATTGCTTTGGCCAAATAGTTAGTTTAGCCTTTAGCGCAAATATGCAGTGGAAACTTTTGAAGGTATGTGATAATAATTTTAACCTAGCAGATGTAATAATCTCACTTTCCAAGACGAAACTGAGGTTATAAATGACGGGGCAAAGAAAAAGAAGACTAAATTTGATGCTTTTAGAGGCTGAGAATTAATGACCAGGGAAATATTATTAGAGATATATCAAGATGATCTAAGAGAAGGTCTCAATAAATACACAAGAAAAGCATTTCAAATGCTTCCTGAATTGGATAAAGCCCGTATACTTGATATCGGCTGCGGTTCGGGTGTCCCCACCATTGAACTTGCAAGGTTGACTAATGGTCAGATAATAGGATTGGATATAGACCAGTTTCTTTTAGATAAACTGAAAGGAAAGGTTGAAGAAGCAGGGTTTTCAAATCGAGTTAAGACTGTGAGATGCTCAATGTTGGAGATGGATTTCCCCGATGAGAGCTTCGATGTCATTTGGAGTGAGGGCTCAATATCCAGAATCGGTTTTGAAAAAGGCCTTAAAGAATGGAGGCGGTTTCTTAAACCCAATGGTTTCTTGGTGGTCCATGATGATATTAAGAACACCACAAATAAACTTAAGCAGATCCCTGGCTGCAACTATAAGCTCCTAGGGTATTTTTCATTGCCCGAGGACGCTTGGTGGATTGAATATTATGGTCCCCTGGAAAGGAGGATCCAGGAGCTACGTATAAAATATATTGATGATCCAGAGGCTCTTAAGGCACTTGATAAGAAACAAAATGAGATAGACATGTTCAAAAAGAATCCTAAGAGTTATGGCTCAGTGTTTTTTATTATGCAAAAGATATAGAAGTCTCTCCAGGTTTTCCATTTAAAGACAATAAAACAACAGGTCATCTAACACTTGGTCCTTTGCTTAAATGGACAATTAAAAGCGATTAAACAAAAGACATTGCTTAACAATACAGTGTTGCGTCTTTGTAGGGATTATCGGAATCTCTAGGTTATGGGTTACATGTACGGTTGACATTTTGGAAGGCGTAGTATTATAACTGTCAAGAATTAATCTATAGGGATGAGCTATTGCCTTTGGGGGTGCCCAAGGACAGACACGAAAAGGAGGTAGTGCAATGGCTACTTATATCATGCTGCTCCGTTTTACGGAGCAAGGGATAAAGAACATCAAGGAGAGTCCTGCCCGAGTCGAAGCGGCCAAACAAGCTGCTCGGGGCATGGGCGCAGAGGTAAAGGAGTTTTATGCGGTGATAGGGCAGTACGATACGGTCGTCGTTGTGGAAGCGCCGGATGATGAGACAGTAGCAAGTATGGCTCTTGCTCTCGGTTCACTGGGCAACGTCCGCACTGAGACCCTTCGTGCCTTTACAGAGGATGAATACCGGAAGATCATTGCTGCTCTGCCCTGAACAGTTTTTATCACCCACTTAGAGACGACTAAGGCAGGGCCAGTATGGCCCTGCTTTTCCTGTTTGCAATACCCCCTAAGTTTAGTAATGATTATTCCGGTTTTCAGGTCAAAGATACAGTAATCACCGATGCAACATATAACCAACCATCTCCCTTATAAACCTAAAAGGAATCTCTACAGCTTTCATATTGCCAAAATTAGATGAAGTTGAAGCGTAAGGTAATAATAGAAAATGTCATCTAACAGCACATCTATGCCTTAATTGGCTAATTGGAAGCGGTTAAATAAAAAAGATTTCTTAAGTAAAACCTGCAATAATCCTGCTGTTAAATTTGCTATAATTTTTAGGTTAAGTGTGGTATTGTCCTGATGAAAGAAAGTTGTTATTACTCACTGCATCATAGGTAAAAAAAGGTTAATTATGTCTCCAATAACACATGCTGAAATAAGTTGGCTTATCGCTAATGTTCCCAAAAGCATCGGAAGAAAGGAAAGAGGATTAGTTCTGTTAGCTGGGATCATCCCTGATCTAGATGGAATTGCAATAATCTTTAATATTGAGCTGTATGCAAAATACCACCACATACTTTTTCACAATGTTCTGTTCGGAATAGTTATCAGTTTATTATTCACTTTCTTAAGAACTAAAAATAAGGTTCTTATGATGATCTTCTGCTTGATAGCTTTTCACATCCATATACTTTGTGATTTATTGAGTTCAGGTCCTGCTTTGGGCGATTGCATACCTATGGCCTTTTAGCAATAAACTTTACTACTTCGAATATCATTGGAATCTTGTGTCCTGGCAAAACTTTGTTATTACATTAATAGCCACATTTCTTCTTTTCTTTGTCGCAGTTAGGTGCGGAAGAACACCTTTGGAATTTATTTCAAAAAGGATTGATGGAAAAGTAGTGGCTACCATTCAATGGAGATGGCATAAAATTGAGCAAACCTTTCCTAATATAATCTCACATTTTCATAGAAAGAGATTATGAGAATTTTCAGGTTAAATGTGCAGTGGAAACTTTTGAAGGATTTGTGGTAGGTCTGTTTCAACTAAAGACGCTATTTGATACCGGGCCAGGGTCTTGCAATATAACATTTAATTTGGTTTTTTATATGGCAGGGCCCCTCAGAATGGAGTTTCCTGGAGCAGTTTATCGCATAAAAAGCTATCTTTGTGATTTGCCTCACAACAATTCCTGTCTCCTTTATAGTATATGTATAGTATCTTGTTCCCTTAGAGGCATTTTTATTTATGAGACGTCCAATTATCCTGTTTTTAATTATTGCCTTGAGTCTAGTTTATTCTTGTTATTTACCTAAGAGAGAATTTATTCATGATACTGAAACAGCCACCTATTGGCTAGAATCCCCCATCTTGTTTACTTCAGAGATGCGAACTTCTCCTAGTAGGACCACTAGAATTTATGATGGAGATTTCTATCTTAGATATTATCTAGAAAACGGCAGAATTTATAATACAAATTGGCGCCTACGATATTACCTACATAATGATAAAATCTATGACAGAAACTACAATCTAAAATACTGCATAGAAGGTAATAGGATTTATGATAGGAATGGGAATTTGAGATATAGGATTTGGGATAACAGAATCTATGATAAAGATTATCAGTTAAAATTTGGGTTGGGTAGGTAATGGTTTTATCCTTCCCTTAATTCAGTCATTTAAAAGCCTCAACCTTCTGTGGTATCGGTCTATCTCTTTTTATCAATTTTTCACCCTATTAGGACGTAATACCACAGGGTCCTAAATTTAATCCAATTTGACCCAACTCCATCTAACTACCCAAAAATATAAAAACTCTTGAAGGATAAGAGATTTGCCCGTTTTCAAAACCTTTCTTGAAATCGATTTTTTTAACCTTTTTTGGACTTCAAATCCAGTGTTCGGCACGTAGTAGTGTCGAGGGTGGGTTCAATTCCCATACGCTTCCGCCAAGCATTTATCAAATATTACTGACAACCCTTGACAGATTCAATAATTGGATGAATAATGCAGCGTAATGGAATTTGACAGAGAACTTAATACAAAATTTATAAGCCCTAGCCGTGGTTTGCTGGATTTGGGCCAAGTTACAGACATCGTTGTCAAAGGGGTCTATGAAGAACCTGAAAGCTATCGTTTGATTATAGGAACAGATTCTAAAAACCACAGCAGTTACTTTTCCTATGTTACAGTGGTCATCCTTTATCGGATAGGAAAAGGAGGCATTTATTTTTATCAAAGGCATCGCAGTGAAATAGGAAGATACAGCCTGCAGGCCTGCATTTATCAAGAAACTGCACTAAGCTTAGCAACTGCAGCAAAGATTGATGATCTACTTAAGAAAAAGGGTATACCTAAACTAAAAATAGAGATACACTCTGACATAGGCAATCATGGAAAGACAAAAGAACTCATTCAGGAGGTAGTATCTTGGATAAACGCCTCAGGCTACACACCTTATGTAAAGCCTGAAAGTTTTGGGGCAAGTACTGTAGCTGACAAACACACAGACTAGCCGTATCTGCTCAAAATTCCACAGAATTTTGAGCAGACAATGAAAATTACAAAGTGCGAAATACAAAATTATTTCCTTTGACCTAATTTCATCTTGCCATTTTGCATTTTTCAATTTGCATTTTGACTTGATTACTGCCTTTCTATAATGGCTAAAGCCTTATTACCACAATTTAATAATAAATCAATTGAAGAAAGATTTGGTATAAAATCTCCCCATAACTGTGGATAGACCATGGGTTTAAATGGATAAAACCTTACATCGATATTTTCACTTTGAAATAACCTCTTACCAACATACTTTTTACTAGTTGATAGGCTCACATAGTAACTAGCGCTCAGCCTTTTACATATTTTAATAAGCAATTCTTGTCCTTTGGCGTTTATATTTAGGGATGAACTCAAAGTAATGTCTTTTTTAATGCCTAAGGTATTTAAAAGGTACTTTAAAATTACCAGGTTTAAATCTAAAAGCCTTTGCCACTTTTTATTAAATATCTCTTTAAAGAAATCTAAATGCTCATAAAAATAAGGTGCATTCTTGTACGCATGGATAAGACTGAGATAGTGCTTTCTCTGCCAATCCCTCTCATTACATATCTCTACTCCATTTATGGATTGCATTCCCCTACCCCTTTTCCAAACAGGCACTGTAAGCCAAAAGGCACCACCTTTATTCTTTAGCCGATTCCTATTTAGCCAGGAAGTGCCTAAAGGAAACTGGACATTGTCCAATAGCACCAAAGTATCTGCCTTTATAGCCTTATAAAAAAATCCAGGCCAGGGCATAAAATTAGGCTGGTGACAGGCAACACTTAACATCAGAGACATTTTAATGCATGACCTTAGAATTGTCCAATGGCAATTTTTGGTATAATTATATAAAAGAGATGGAGGTTTTTATCTCTAAACGCCTTAAGGATCGCTGTAAAGATTGTAAATTTTGTGAGGAGTTCATAGACTGCCCTGGTGAAGATTTGAAGCCAGAGTATTAGAAAGGTATGTCCCTAGGCACCATATAAAGATTTTTATCAATAATAAAGAAGTAATTGCACCAGAGCGCATCAGTATCCTTAAGGCCTTAACTTTGGCAGGTATAAAGGTTGGCATATTTCCAGGTGAAGGTGACATTTCTACCCCCTGTCGGACAGGTGGCTGTTTTAGTTGTGTTGTGATTGCCCATGGGAAATTGGTAAGGAGCTGTATTACACCCATTACAGAGGGTATGGTCATCAATACATCTAAAGTAGAAATAGAAAAATTTCCGCCTATTCGTTTGGTAAGTGGATTTCAGCCACATCCTGTCGGGGGTGTAGGCACCCCTTATGAACTCAAAAGATCTTTTCCTTATGGTAACTACATTGAAGTGGCTTGTTTTGCCCATGGCTGTATCCTAAGGTGCCCCACCTGCCAAAATTGGCAGATTACTTACTCTTCTAAAGGAAATCTTATGACTCCAAGGCAAGCAGCCCAAATATTAACCAATGTACGAAGAAGGTATGAGGTTGATAGAATGGCCATAAGCGGTGGGGAATCTACCTTAAATAGGAGGTGGCTGGTAGAGTTTGTTAGGGCTTTAAAGATCTTAAATCCTGATAAAAGGGCGCGTATCCATATTGATACAAATGCGGTGTGTCTAACTAAGGATTACATCGATGAATTGATTGAAGCGGGCATGACCGATATAGGCCCTGATATAAAGGGGCTTGAACTTAAGACATTTATGAAGATTACTAATGTTAAAGAAATAGAGCTAGCTAAGAAGTTGTGGAATAATAACTGGAAGGCTATAGAGTATCTGCTTAAAGGCTGTTTTGATAAGATCTTTGTAGGGATTGGTATCCCTTATAACAAAAGCTTTATGAGCCTAGATGAGATTTATGGAATTGGGGAGAGACTGACCAATTTGCAACCAGAAGTACAGGTATGCGTCCTGGATTATCGGCCTGAATTTAGAAAAAGGGAAATTAACCGACCATCTTATTCAGAAATGAAACAGGTTCAGCAAATACTAAGGGAAGCAGGTCTAAAAAGGATATATTGCCAAACATCTAAAGGCCTTATCCCGCCTTAACCAGGACCATGTCAAAACTCCCCTATAAGTAATATTACAGAAGACGAACTCAGCCTGTAAGTCTGACATATCAGAAATCCCAAATCCATTAGTAAAACTCGCACTTCCTTTTTGAATTTAACGATTTAACTATTCCATGATTTTGAGTTTTGTTATTTTTTAGTATTTTGCATTTTCTCAATAAATAAATCTATCTTCCTTTCTAAGATATTCTTTTTCATCAAGCCACTAACATATTCATTAGGGATACCACTGTATCCAAATCTTGCCCCAAGCAATGCCCCAGAAACTGCACCATTTGTGTCTGTATCACCGCCTTCATTAACAATGGCCAAAAGCCCTCCTTTAAAGCTCCTCCCATTGAGCATGGCCCAAAAACCTGCAGCCAAAGTCTTTAAAGTATATCCCATACTGCCCCTTTCATCCAATTTAATTTTAGAAATTGGCCCTTTTGTCAGCTCAAGGTATGGCCTAATACGGGTATCATAATTATCCACTAGTCTTAAGGCAGCTCCATAGACGCCTGTAGAATCATCTGTTCCTTTTAAAAAGGAAGATATGGCATAGCAGACTGCCACGCAGGAACCAACACACCTTGAATCCCAGTGGGTAATGCGACAAACATCCTCTGCATTTTTTATTACCTCCCTTTTATCCCAGTATCTCCATATGCCTAAAGGGGAGGTGCGCATTACCCCACCATTTGGAGCCAAATAACGACCGCTCCTTTCCCATATCTCCTTTGCGGCACTATATGGATCATCTAGAAAGCATGGAAAATAAATTACATTTGACACTGTCATCCCTATCCCCTTCCCACCACTTTCACTCCACTTATATATCTTTGCTGCAATATCTTTAATGTCTACTTTCCCTTTTTCAATGACACTGTCCATAATGCAGAGCATCTGCTCAGTGTCATCTGTCCATTCCCCTTGCCCCCAGCCCATTCTTTCCATCTGGTTATAAAAAGAGTAACCATTTGGATAATATTGTTTTATGCCTTCTTTGCTCCACCTCTCAAGCCCCAAGCCAAGGGCATCACCTATAGCATGTCCAAATATTGTACCTTTAATTTTATCCTTTGTGCCTTCATCCATTTTATAGTTTCCAAAGTTTAATATTTTTAAAAGGTAACGACCTTATCTGCCTCCCTAGCTAGTTCATAAAGGTCATCCATCCAAGCTATGGGGCAGGTAGCAGATGCCACAAGACCGTGGGCTTTCATGCATACACCTCACACATAAAAATCCCCCTTCTCAGTGAACTGGTTAATTTGCTCCATGACATCAAATTCTTTGCTGCCGCTTTTTTCAAAGAGAACACCTTTGCCAAGCATGAAAACACCAACTTCATCACCCTTTTTTATCCCAATGTTGGCCATCCTCATGGCATTGTAAATTGTTTCCCCATCATCGGTTGAAATAATAAATAAAACTTGCACCATCCACCTCCAAAAAAAGTTAAATAGTTAATTGAGTTTCTTGAGTTTATTGGGTTTAAACCCAATAAACCGTGTAAACCCAACAAACTATTCATGTTTGAGCTTGTCATTTGTCATTATCATGTATCTTGCATCATGTATCCTGCATCGTGTATCAGTGATTTCAATTCCAACGCATTTTTTATGGCATAGCCAAAGGCATCATTATTAAAATAGACAAATACTTCCCTTCCTGCATTTAATTGAGAGATGATATACCTTGCATCCCTTTCTATTTCCTCTCTATTATAGCAGCCTGAATACAGCCTTTCCCCTCTTGGCCCATGACGCCTTATATAGATAAATGGGAAATCATCAGGTACTTCCACATTTAGCGTAGGCCAATCAGCCTGACAAACAGACATATTAAATGACCTTATAAGTTGATACACCTCCTTACAAAACCAGGAACGATGCCTAAATTCAAATGTGTGTTTAAGCACCTTCCAAGGCTCTAGTGCCCTTAAAAATTCCTCTAATCTATTCAAGTCAAAGGAAAATTTAGGAGGCAATTGCCACAATACTACCCCTAATTTTTCCTCTATAAGGGTAGCGCGCTTAAAAAAAGTTGATATTGGTTCAGTGCTATCCTTTAATCTCTTAACATGGGTAATAAACCTAGAGCCCTTTATGGCAAAGACAAATCCATCCGGTGTACGCTCTTTCCAACCTAAGAATGCCTTTTCCTGAGGGAGGCGATAGAAGGTAACATTTAGTTCTACTGTATCAAAGAATTTACTATAAAATGAGAGCTGTTTAGATTTGGAAAGGCCAGTTGGATAAAATACCCCATTTTCCCAATGTGGATAATAAAAGCCACTTGTTCCAATCCATAGTTTGGTACGCAATTTATCTTCCAAGTTTTATCTCCCCAAAGCCCTTAAGGCTAAAGATAATCAGTGCCCTTTTATTTTCAAATGTATCACTATAGGCAAGCTCTATCCCCCAACATTGTGCATTATACCTTATGCCTATCCTTGTTTCTACATCACGGTGATACATAAAGGAATGTTGGTTCTCAACATAGGCTTGCCAACCCGGAACGAGATTTATATAGCATCCAGTGCCTAAATCATTTGTTTGCCCTGGCCTATATTGATAGTCAAGCCTTAGGCTATCGCCACGCCAGTCTTTAAGGTCCAGGTGAGTATGCGTATAGGTAACCCCATCCCTATAAGGTGATATACTTATTTCTGAATCCAAATACGCAAAAGACCAAGCATTAAACTGCGTCTCAATTAGGATATCAGAAAATGGTTTCCTTCTCTCACCAGGCACCAATCTTCTCCTCTGCTCATTTATATCATATGTCTGACTAACCTTAAGCCAGAGCCACTCCCTCTTTTCTCCTATGAAATAGTTGGTCAAACTATAGGTTAAGCGATTTATCTTTGGAAGGCGATCTAAATCATCAAAATAAGGTAGTTTTTCCTGATTTATATGTGGTTGAAATTCATAGACTATGCGAGGTTCTAAATGATGTAGTGTCCTTATGGGCCAGCGAAAAAGGCGCCAAAGGTCCGTTTTTGTCTCTAGTGAGGTATGATAAAGAAAACGGTTGTAGCTGTGATCTTTTAAGTTATAAACTGTTTCTTTAAGGATAATCTTTGGAAGGAAATCTAAATTAAGAAAGGTAAATGGAAGAGAAAGAGTTGGTTGTAAGTGTGTACGATGACCTTTAGTGCCCTTAAATTCAGGTAGTTTTTCCTTTTGTCGAAAAAAGTAGGTATAATAAGTATCTAAAGAAAGATATAGAGGGGTATGTAAAAGAGGGGCATCGTTTCTATAAAAATGAACATATGGAAGTTGCTGAAGTGTATATTCATCTACCTTCTTATCTAGGTTTTGATTGTATTTTGCCTCAAAGATAAAGTCATAAATACCCCAATACTTTGTTAGACTGAGGTTTGACTGTCGAATAAGGGATGCCTCTTCATTCAAAAAGCCACGTCCAAAGTATTGTAAAAAATCCTTATTGCAGGCCGCATAATTATTATAACCCTCTGTAAATTCACGTAGATAATCTTGGTCACTTACTAAATCTAAGTCCAATCGATAATAGAAACCATAGGGAAGAAAATGTTCTTGTTTAGACCTAAGCCACCAGCGCAGTTTGTTAGTGCGCGGAATCTCATCCCATAAAAAGTCTATGTCATCTCTACGATCACTTAAAAAATCAAAGAAAAATATCCCTTTTTCATTTTCACTCAAGAGGTATCTATATTCAATACCCTCCATAAAGCCACGGTTTGTCATATACCTTTGATAGAGGGTGGCATCCATATTTTCTTTTATAGCCCAAAAAAATGGGGCTGTTATATCAAAACCATCCCTTTTAGAATAGCTTAAATAAGGAAAAAGAAATCCTGTTTTCCTTTTTGTCTTTATAGGTAAAGTGAGATAAGGTACATAGGCCAGGGGAAAAGACTTTACCCAAAAAGCCACATCATGGGCTGTAGCCCAACCCTCTACCTCTACATTGAGCCTTTCTACAGTAAACCGCCAGGCAGGCACCTTTCCATCACAGGAGGTAATAGTAGCATTTTTGACAAAATAGGTATCTTCCCCCGTCTTTGATATCTCATCACTACTTACATACATGTGGTTTTCTGAGGCAAAGAGCCTTGCCCCATAGAGTGTCCCTTGATAGCTCTTTAGATTAATTTTTGCTTCACTGGCTCTTATCCAATCATTTCCTATACCAAAAAAGACATTGCCCTTTAGTGTGGCCTCTTGCTCTTTTAAGTCAATGCATACCCAATCTGCCTCTAGATGCCTATCTGCCTGGTCTATTTTCACATCCCCCTCAGCAATATACAGTTTCTTTGCCCTTTCTGAGATAATTCTTTTTGCCTTAAGATAATAAGGCAGAGGCGATGGTTCAAAGCTCTCAGGGATTTGTGGATAGACAGCCTTTGCCCATGCGATTAAAAATAGGACAACCAAGAATCCCAAATTATATAATAATTTGGGATTACATGAAAAAATAATCTTATTCCTTATTTCAAAAGTGGATTCCATTTTTAGCAAAATGGGTCTGGGGCGAAGTCCCAGTGTGAAGGGCGTTGTTACTTGCATGATCTGGCACAAATTTTCAATCCAGTTTTCCATTAAGGAAGGCCCTAGCCTCACCAACGGTATAAAGAGA
Source organism: Syntrophobacter sp. DG_60 (assembly GCA_001304365.1). The sequence continues at coordinate 11,251 of LJNA01000045.1, forward strand.
ACCAGTAACCAATATAGTATCTTTAGATTTTGCTAAATTTATGGCCTCCACTATAGCATTAGGGATAGGTACAATGGCCATAGCATTTTTATTATATTTCTTAACAATATTTAGTAGTGTACCTGGTTGAGCAGCCCGATTGCTATCTGGGGCAGTTACAATGACCTTATTGGCCAAAGGGGCAATATTTCTAACAATGCCATCTAAATCCTTATCTCTCATAATGCCCAATACCAAGATTGGGTTAGATGGTCTAAAAGACATTAATGTCTTTTTTAATGCGTATGCAGCGGTAGGATTATGGGCCCCATCTAAGATTATTAAAGGGTCCCTCTTTATAATCTCAAATCTTCCAGGCCAAAAAACAGTTTTTAATCCTCTTTCAATATGCATTTCCTTTATATCAAAATTTTCTGAAATCAATTCTAAGGCCCCTAATGCTACTGCTGCATTTAGTACTTGATGTCTCCCAACAAGATTTAACTTAAGATTTGGTATCTCCTTTTTAAATCCTAGATAATCAAATGACCCTTTTTTGTACCTATAGCCTATGTCTTTACCTAATAGATAAAAAGGGGCCTTATGGATGGCACAAATGTCTCTAAATATAGAGATAACAGATGGCTGCTTTGAGGCAGTGATAAGAGGTATGCAGGGCTTTATAATACCTGCCTTTTCCAGTGCTATACTTTTCAGATTATTACCTAAAAATGTTTGATGGTCTAAAGAAACGTTTGAAATGATGGTAACTTTTGGGAATATTAAATTTGTGGCATCCCACCTTCCTCCCATCCCCACCTCTATTACAGCTACTTCTACCTCTTTATATGAAAAATAAATGAATGCTAGAAGGGTTAAAAATTCAAAATAAGTTAGAGATTTCTTATTTTTTTTCCTTATTTCATTCACTAAATCAGCAAAATCAGACTTTGATATAGGCGTTCCGTTTATCTGAATACGTTCCCTTACACAATTTAGGTGAGGAGAGGTATAAATACCTACATTATAGCCTGCCTCCTTTAAAATATTTGCTAATATGGCGGCTATTGAGCCCTTTCCATTTGTACCGCCAATATGGATACTGTGGAAAGCACCTTGGGGGTTTTTCCATCGTGGTAGCGCTGTCTTAATCCTTTCCAAACCTGGTTTAATTTTTTGATCGTTTAGAGAATCTAAAAAGGCCAGTGCTTTTAGGTACTTTTCATCCATTAGTCAGTCTTTTTAACTTACTCTTTTATTTCAAGCAAGATAGTAAAGATAAAAGAAGTCTTTAAACTTATGTTAGATGCATTGATGTTAAGAAGCTTATTCTTAAAAAGCCCATAAGCGGGAGGAAATATGAAGTGGCTTTCATTCTCAAAAGCTAGCAGAGAGGTTTGAGAATTACACCTTTAGTAAACAAAACCAAGCTCGTGAAAGAATCTCTCGGAAAGCCATGGAAACTTATTTCCTATTTTCTCCTATCCAGCCACTCTCCGAGGAGTACAGTGGGCTGGCCTCTAATTTGCCAGTCTACTACCTAAATACTAGAAGCGAATGAGATATTGATTTAGAGTTTTTGCAGCACAGACTGAATTTTGTCTTCCATGGTCGCGGTTTTATCGCGGCGGTCGTCTATTTCCACAAGCGTTACCACCCGTTTAATCCCATTTTTGAAACATGCTTCATGCATCTGGCGCACAACCGGCAGAATGACATCTAGGTCTCCTTCAATAACAGTGCCCATGGGGGTAAGCTTATACTCTAGGTTACTTCCTTTCAATTTCAACACCTCAAAGCTGGCGGCGACATATTTACTCACACTAGGGGTGGGTGTCCCCAAGGGAATAACACTGATTTCGACAATGGCCATTTTTCTTCCTCCTTACTCAAAGTTTTTTTTAAAAGAGTATTTTACATCTTGAGCTGTTTTTTACCATTTTCTCTCTTTTTTATTTTTTTTCATAAATACAGGTATTTTTCTCCTTCATCTCTTTTTTAGTTATTTTTTTCCTCCTCCAAATTTGTTTTAATTCCTAACCTATTGTAAGTTTCTTTAATCATAAAACAATCCCTTAATATACAGCTTTAAAAGATTTTCGACCTATCCATGGCTTTTGACTAACCTGATAAAAGACCCTCGGATTCACATCTATTATTCCTGCAGCCTTAGTTATAAGAGCCAGTGAGAAACCAAAGTAGAAAACCACAGGGCAAGCGGCTGGAAAGACTTTGATTCACTGGCTCTTAATATTTCCAGCAATTTTTGTGCCTAAAAGGATAAGTGAAAAAGATTTGCTTTGGTTTTTGGTTAAATTTGAGATTTCTTGGAAACTACTTTAAGGGGGTCAATATGCACAATTCGTAGTTTGACATAAAAAGTAGGATTTGGTAAGACTTGTTAGAAGGTGGGGGTGGCATTTTTATAATAATAGTGTACATTATATGACTTCATAGAATTTGGTAGAAAATGGTAAAAAATAGCTTGGATTGGCCTCCGGAGCCAGAGGGTGAGGGTTCAAATCTCTCATCGCCCTCCAGCCTTGACTAGTTAAATCGTTAAATCGAGAGAACCTTGAACTATTTAACGAATTTACTAATAAGCATTGAACCTTTCTCAGGATGAATTCCGTATCGGGAAAGAAAACTTTAATGAGCTTTATTATCACAGTCTGCCTACATCTAATGGTTTATCGGGTTTATGCTGGGGGCGCATTTATCTATAGATTTCCAACCAAAAGGGGTATAGACTCTAAGGCCATAACAGTGGTAGGTGTACTTAGGCAATACATAGTAAAAGAGGCTGATACCTTACTGGACATAGCTCGCAGATTTGATCTAGGCTTTTATGAAATAACTGCCTTGTATCCCAAGATGGACCCTTGGCTTCCACCTGTAGGAAAAAAGCTGTTAATCCCTACTTCATGGGTCATACCAGACACCAAATTCTATGGCATAGTGATAAATATACCTGAGATGAGGCTTTATTTTTATTTAAAATCTATAAGCATGGTCACTTCATTTCCTATAGGGATAGGCGATTATGGCTCAACAACCCCGCTTGGTGTATTTACCGTGACAGGAAAGCGGGTAAATCCTGCCTGGGAGGTACCTAGAAGCCTTCAAAAAAAATATGGAATGAAGATTATGCCAACTGGTTCTGAAAATCCTTTAGGTACTCATTGCCTCAACCTGTCTCCCGGTATGTATAGAATTCACGGAACCCATCAGCCATGGGGGATAGGCCGTCTCATAAGCCATGGATGCATAAGGCTATATCCAGAGGATATCGTTGTTTTATACAAACTGGTACCTATAGAGACCAAGGTAGAGATGGTATATGAACCAGTAAAGATAGGTTTTAAAAGAGGCAGGATATTTATAGAGGTTCACCACGATATATACGGAAAAATAAATGATCTTTTCCCTTATGCCAAAGATAAAATAAAACGGCTAAACTTGATGGATAAAGTAGATATTAATAAAGTAAAACGGGCAATAGATATAAGAAATGGAATACCTATGGATATTACCAAATAAAATGTTTGAGGCTGTTAGATTATCTAACAGCCTCTTTTTTTTATTTACTTTTTTAAGCCTTTCATAAAAATTTTCTCTGCTTTGCTTGCAGCAGCTTCTGCCCTCTCTGCAGCAGCATCACATTTTTCAGTAGCATCTATCGAAGTACTCATAGCCCGATCG
>LJNA01000046.1 GCA_001304365.1 Syntrophobacter sp. DG_60
TGAAGACCAGACGTCTAAACTTTTTAGGCACATTTTTTATTTTATTTGGGGTTTGGGCTATATTGTCAGGGCGTTTTGATGTTTTTCACCTTTCCCTGGGGGTCATTTGTTGTGGCCTGATAGCCTATATGTCTTATGACTTATTGTTTGCCAATGTCAGGGTGGTAGATATGCGTACCATAGTTAAGAGATTTATTGCTTATATACCCTGGCTTATAGAGCAAATTATATTAGCCAATATCCATGTGGCAAGTTTGGCCCTAAACCCAAAAATGCCTATAGACCCTAAGATAATCAGGTTTAAGACCAAGCTGGAGAGCGATGTCTCTTGGGTGACTTTGGCCAATTCCATTACCCTTACCCCAGGGACCATTACTGTGGATATCAAAGAAGGAGAGTATTATGTGCATGCCTTAAGTAAGAAGGTGGCCGATGACCTAAATACCGGTGAAATGGAAGATAGAGTGGCTCACATATATATGGAAGCAGACCATATATACATCCAAGATGTGCTAGATATGACCCGCATTTATGGGCTCCTTAGAGGCATAAGGGGATAAGAGATGACTAGAATGACCGACGATGTGATTATAAAGACAGTTTGCAGAATATTTACACCATTTATACAAATTTTTGCCTTGTATGTAATCATGCATGGACATCACAGCCCGGGTGGGGGTTTCCAGGGTGGGGTTATATTGGGTGCAAGCTTTATACTGTTAGTTATTACCCAGGGCCTAGACAGGACCAGGAGGCGCTTTTCACAAAGACTAGACACTATATTTTGTAGTATTGGGTTATTGCTCTATTCAGGCATTGGAGTGCTATGTCTGATCTTAGGTGGAAACTATCTGCATTATGGAAAACTTAGCAAACTTCTTCCGGTAGCGGCTGCAGAGGCAAGGTCTTTAGGAATTCTGGGCGTCGAGATTGGTGTAGGCATTGGGGTAATGGCGGTTATGTATTCAATCTTTTCTGACATAGTTACGGGTGGGGAATAAAGATGACAGAATTCTTTTTAGGTGTAGGTATAGGGCTTTGTTTCCTGGTTTTTCTTTGTCTTTACCGGGGCGTATTTGGCCCCACCGTCTTAAACAGACTTGCTGGAATCTCAGCTATAGGTACCAAGACCTTGACTATCTTATTGCTTATGGGATTTGTCTATGACCGGGTGGATATGTTTATGGACATTAGCATGGTCTATGCCATCTTAAACTTTATTGGCACTCTAGCAGTAGCAAAATACCTTGAGACAAAAGGAGAGGTATAATGTTTCTAAAGATACTGTCCATTTCATTTATACTTGCTGGTTTCTTCTTTTTTACTACAGCAACTCTTGGGCTTTTACGCTTCCCTGATTTTTATTCCAGGTTACATGCCACTGGTAAGGGTGATACCCTGGCAGTGCTTTTATCACTTATAGGTTTGGCCATATACCATGGATTTTCTCTTACAAGTTTTAAGATAATTTTTATTGCAGTATTTTATTTTATGGCCCAGCCCACCGCTACCCATGCCATCGCCAGGGCAGCCTTAAGGTGTGGTGTTAAACCCTGGGCAAAGGGGGAAAAGAGAAGATGATTTTACCATTTGACCTTATATTGCTCTTATTTGTATTCATATGTGGCATAGCAGCTTTAACCATAAAGGACCTTTTAAGTGCTACTTTTATACTTGGGTCATATAGCTTTTTTATGTGCTTGCTATGGACAGAGATGGGCTCAGTTGATGTGGCCTTTACTGAGGCCTCTGTAAGTGCTGGAGTGGGAACAGTCCTATTTATTGCCGCAGTAAGTCAGACTAAAAGGAGGTCAAAAGATTGAGGATTTTAAGCCTTATCATTGTAATTATAACAGGTGCCATACTTATCTATGGTGCCCAAGATATGCCTAAGTGGGCTGACCCTCACTCTCCACCTGCTACGCATGTTTCACCCAGGTATATTGAGAAAACACTGGAAGAGACAGCAACACCCAATATGGTTACTTCAGTACTTGCCGATTACAGGGGTTATGACACCCTTGGTGAAACCACTGTAATCTTTACTGCTGGAATATCGTGTATGTTACTCTTAAGAAAGAAGAAAGAAAAGAAATTAGGGGGAAAGTAATGTTAGATTTTATAGTTAGCAAATACAACTACTGGATGTACATAATCCTCATGATGACAGGGTTCTATGGCATGATAGCTAAGAAAAATCTAATAAAGAAGATTATTGGGATGAACATATTCCAAACGGCCATAATACTTTTCTTCATCTCTACGGCAGCCAAGAAAGGTGCCACCATACCTATTCTGGAACACGCACATGGTGAGGCAGTTCATGCCATTCATGCCGCCCAATACGTAAATCCCCTCCCCCATGTGCTCATGCTTACTGCCATAGTGGTAATGGTCAGCACCCTTGGGGTTGCCCTTGCAATAGTGATAATGATTTACAGGAGATATAACACCCTGGATGAGGACGAGATATTACAGGTAAAAGGGAAATAACATGGAAATAATAATTTCACACAGCCCTATTTTAATTGTAGTAATTCCTTTAATTTCTGCCTTCTTAACACTTGCTATTGGGCTGTGGAAGAAAAAGTTTTGCTATCCTTTGGTGATTATAGCACTTTCTTTGAGTGTATTTTCATCTATAGTCACTCTAAATACCGTTATAAAGACTGGTACTATTCATTACTATTTAGGAAACTGGGCTCCTCCCTGGGGGATAGAGTATGTTATAGACCACCTCAATGCCTTTATAGCCATTATAGTATCATTTATGAGCCTTTTTGCAGCTATGTATGCAAAGAGGAGCGTTGAACAGGAACTACCTGAGAAGATTGTTTACTTCTATACCGTCTTTCTTTTACTGGTGACCGGGCTTTTAGGCATAGTGGTAACCGGTGACGTGTTTAATCTCTATGTATTTGTAGAGGTTGCATCCCTGGCAGGTTATGCCCTTATAGCCGTGGGAGGAGGTAGGGCACCGCTTGCTAGTTTTAGATATGTAGTTATGGGAACTATAGGGGCCTGCTTTTATTTAATTGGTGTTGGTTACCTCTATATAGTTACTGGCTCACTTAATATGGGAGACTTAAGGATTTTGCTCCCTCCACTATATACCAGTAGAGTAGTTCAAACAGCCTTTGTTTTCATTTTGATTGGCTTTGGTATAAAAATAGCTCTCTTTCCTCTTCATACCTGGCAACCCGATGCTTATACCCATGCGCCTTCTGTGGTAAGTGTGATAATATCAACAGCCATGGCAAAGACTTTCATTTACGCACTAATAAGAATAATTTTTTCAGTATTCACGGTGGATTTTATCACTGGCTTTGCGCCTATATTCGATATTATTTGCTGGATATCTGCCATAGCCATAATCTTTGGCTCTATATATGCCATAAAGCAGTTTAACTTGAAAAGGATGCTTGCATATTCCAGTATAGCCAATGTGGGATATATCATGCTCGGAGTTGGGCTTTCCCTCTCCACAACCTTAGGACTAACACCTGCATTGATGCATATACTGAACCATGTACTGATGAAGGGATGCATGTTCATGGCAGCATGTGCCTTTATTTATAAGGCAGGTTTGCGGGACATAAGGGACTTTGTGGGATTGGGAAGGAGGATGCCTTATACAGCTTTTGCCTTTATTTTAGCTGCTCTGGCCATGATAGGAATGCCACCAAGCGTGGGATTTGTCACAAAATGGTATTTAATAATTGCTGCTTTACATGCTGGTAAATATATATTTGTAGCTGTGATATTCTTTAGCACCATTCTTATGATCGTTTATTTTTGGAATGTAATAGAGATTATGTATATAAGGGTAGAAGAGAAGGCAGGAAATGAAACCCGCCTGCTAACGCCTGAGCTTAGCGATGGCGGGCAGGTAAGAAATGAAATAACAGTAGATGAGGAACCGGTGAGTATGCTTATCCCAGGGTTAGTCCTGGCGCTTCTCTGTTTCGTCATTGGGATTGCCTGGATATCTGGGATTCTCTCACCCATAGTGGAAGGAGTTAATTCAACATTTGGATTGGGGGTGGTACCATGACGGTAGTGGAATCCATTAGGCCATTGCTAGCAGTTTCATGCCCACTTATTTGTTCTTTTCTCATATTCCTATTTAGGAAACGACCGAACATAAGAGAGAGCTGGACCATAGTTGCCAGTATCATACAGTTTTTGATTGTCATCTCCATGGCGCCCATTATTCTAAAAGGAAATGTGATCAAATGCCATCTCCTTACTATATGTCCTGGGATTATCTTTAGTTACAAAGTTGATGCCTTTGGTCTTATTTTTGCTATTACCTCTTCCTCACTATGGATTCTGGTATCTCTTTACTCCATAGGCTATATGCGTGCATTAAAGGAACACGCCCAAACCCGATACTACTGGATGTTCTCTATAGCTATTTTCTCTGCGGTAAGTATGGCAATGTCTGAGAACCTGATTACGTTTTACCTTTTTTATGAAACGTTAACCCTGTCAACATACTGGTTAGTTGCTCACCACGAGGACAAGGAAGGGTTGTTTGCAGGTCGTAAATACCTAACATATCTGCTCACCTCAGGTTGGTGCATGTTCACTGCGGTAGTGTTAACATATTGCCTTACAGGGACTACCGATTTTGCATGGGGGGGGATATTGACATCCCATTCTGCGTCTAAACCGATATTAATGGTATTATTTGCATTATTTGCCTTAGGCTTAATGAAGGCTGCGTGGATGCCTTTTCACTCATGGCTTCCTACTGCAATGGCTGCCCCAACACCAGTAAGTGCACTTTTGCACGCAGTAGCAGTGGTTAAGGCAGGTGTTTTTGGGTTTGTCAGGATCGTATGCTATGTATATGGAACAGATTTGATGAGTGAGACTGGACTTTGGCTAATACTTGCTTCCGTTGCATCTTTCACAATGATAGTAGCCTCTTTCCTTGCTATTGGACAAAACAATCTGAAAAGATTATTAGCATATTCTACCATAAGCCAGTTATCTTACATAATCTTTGGTGTGGCGTTATTAAGTCCCCTTGGTGTAACGGGTGCCATGATTCATATCCCTTTCCATGGTTTCATGAAGATAACACTCTTTTTGTGTGCAGGGGCCATAATAGTAATAACAGGTAAGACGGAAATAAGCCAGATGGCAGGCATAGGGAGACAGATGCCCATAACAATGACAGCATTTGCCATAGGTGCCATTGGTATGTGTGGAGCACCACCGGTATCTGGATTTATAAGTAAATGGTACCTTTGCCTTGGAACACTGCAGGCAGGTCAGTTGATTTTCTTAGGTGTCATCCTGATAAGCTCCTTACTGGATGTTGTTTATTTCTTCCCCATAATAAAGACTGCATTCTTTGAAAGAGCCGCAGTACCAGTACTGGCAAACGGAGGGGAAGTGGAAGAGAAGATAATAGAGAGAGAAAGACCTATATATCTTTTCATGGTCATCCCCCTGGCCATAACGGCAATTTTCTCCATTATCTTTTGTTTATTTCCTCATACATTCTACATATTAGACCTTGCAGAAATGGCGGTAAGAAATCTTTTTGGGGGTATGTAATATGGGAAGAATGGAAAAAGAAGGAGAAGAAGTGGTCTATAAGCAAGATGATGGTGAAATAACTGCCTGGTTAACCAATTTTAAAGAAGAAATGGTGCTTGGTCATGAAGGTGAACCAAAATATAAGAAAATTTTTCTTACACTTGTTTTAATAGGTTTTTTATATCTTTTTTATATCTTGGTATAATTTTTTTATTGTTATAGGGAGGAAATTAAAATGTATAATCCCTTTTTCATTGCGAGCCAAGGCCCTGAGCCAAAGTCCTGAGCGAAGCGAAGGAGCTGCGAAGGGGCAGCGAAGCAATCTAGTTATAGGAGGAAAATATGAAAAAGAGAAGAGAGTTAACCTTTCTTGACCCCCCTGAAAATAGAGCAAAATTTAGGATGTATTTTTATATAGCGCTTTTAATCCTTCTTATTCTTGATTTCTTTGTTCACAAGCATGGTCATTTTTCATGGGAGCTAGCCCCTGAGTTTTTTGCTGTATATGGGTTTATTGCCTGTACCACTCTCATTTTTATAGCAAAAGCATTGCGTTTCTTTGTTGGAAGAAAAGAAGATTATTATGAAAAGAAAAGAGGGCTGCTATGATTAACGTTGTTCCACCAGCACTGATATTTATCATTGGGGCATTTCTTATTCCTTTACTAAAAGGAAGGCTAAAATCTTTATATATGCTACTATTGCCTGTTCTTGCACTTATAGACCTTCTTTATATGCCCAAAGGAAAATACTGGATCATCAAGTTCCTGGATTATAACCTTATCTTTGGCAGAGTTGACGCACTTAGTATGGTCTTTGCATATATATTCGTTTTAATAACCTTTATAGCAGTTCTTTATGCACTTCATGTAAAAGATGACTTACAACATGTTGCAGCCTTCTGTTATGCTGGAGGTGCTCTAGGTGTTACCTTTGTAGGAGATTTGTTTTCTCTTTATGTTTTCTGGGAGATACTGGCCATTGCATCTTTGCTCCTTATATTGGCACGAAGGACGGATAGAGCACGTAAAGCAGGATTTAGATATTTCTTGTGGCACTTTTTTGGTGGTCTATGTCTATTAGCAGGCATAATCTTATATGTCCACAACAGAGGCACCCCCGAATTTGGCTATATAGGATTAAGTGATTTATCTACTTATCTTATGCTTATTGGATTTTGCTTGAATGCAGTTGTCTTCCCCCTCCATCCATGGCTTCCTGACGCCTATCCTGAGGCAACTGTTACAGGTGCAGTATTTATGAGTGCCTTAACCACCAAGAGTGCAGTGTACATCTTGGCAAGAACCTTTCCTGGTACTGCTATCCTGATATGGGCCGGTGCATTTATGACATGTTTTCCCATCTTTTATGCTGTTATTGTAAATGACATGAGGAGGGTACTTGGATATAGCCTTATTAACCAGGTGGGATTTATGGTGTGCGGCATCGGAATAGGTACACAACTCTCCATAAATGGTACAGTTTCCCATGCCTTTTGCCATATCATATATAAGGCGCTTCTGTTTATGTCCACAGGAGCCGTTCTTCATATGACAGGAAAGATCAGAGGTACAGACCTGGGAGGCCTTTATAAAACCATGCCATTTACGGCCATATGTTGTATCATAGGTGCTGCCTCAATCTCTGGATTCCCCTTGACTTCTGGTTTTGTGAGCAAGGCAATGGTCCTCACTGCGGCTGCCAAGGGGCATCTGTATCTAGTATGGTTTATGCTATACTTTGCCTCAGCAGGTGTATTTCATCATGCAGGCATCAAAGTCCCTTATTTCACATTTTTTGGTGAAGATTCTGGCATAAGGGCAAAGGAGCCCCCAATTAACATGCGCCTTGCCATGGGTATTGCTGCCTTCCTGTGCATCTTCCTAGGTGTTTATCCTTACCCTCTTTACAAAATTCTTCCATATCCTGTTGATTTTGTACCATACACAGCATTCCATGTATTGGGGATGCTTCAGCTTTTAATGTTTGGTGCATTGGCCTTTACACTCCTTATTCTCTCTGGATATTATCCAGCAGAAATGAGGGCTGCTAATCTGGACACCGATTGGTTCCTCAGAATGCCTGGGAGGGGATTTGTATGGCTCTGTCAGAAACCGGTAGTGGCCTTTGGAAATTTGATTGAGCGTATTTCATTGAGAATGGCAGGCGGTTCTTCTAAGTCTTTACCTGGCGGAGCTGTGGTTTGTGAGGATGGGGTAGATAAATTTTATCATGTGGGACTCACATCTACCCCAACGATTATCTACAATTGGGTAAAGCACCTCAGGACTGAGGTGGGATACCTACCATGGAATTTAGCATATGTCTTTATATGTTTTATTGGGTTCCTCTTTATAATGTTGTTATTGGGGGTGATAAAATGATACCTCATATTCTTGCCCAAATAGTAGTAGTGCCAGTCATAGCCTCCATAATCATATTTTTAACCAGACCAATATTGGGTAAGAAAGCAGGCTGGATAGCAGGCATTACTCTCATATACACTACTGTTCTTCTTTGTATAGCAGGTCTCAGGGTCTATGGAGGTGAAATAATTCATGAAAAATACCCACTTGGACCGGAGGTGAGTTTAAATCTTCTGGCAGATGGTTTGAGCCTACCAGTTGCATTGATAGTAAACTTAATATGCATTGCCCTTGCATTTTATTCAATACACTATGTAGACCACAGAATAGAGGTAATATATGGAGAAGTAGACAAAAAGACATGGCTTATATATTACACCAGGTTTTTCTTTTTGTATCTCTTCTTTCCCACAGGTTTTATGGGTGTTTCCTTTGCTACAAACGCTATATCAATGTATTTTTTCCTGGAACTATTAACTATTATTCCCCTTTATTTCATAATGGCTCAATTTGGTTATTCTGACTATATAACCCGTTATAAAGTTGCCCTACTTTGTCTTTTCTGGGGAGTTGTTGGGGCAACCTTGTTCCTGATTGGGGTTCTATTAGCCTATACCCAGATAGGTAGCTTTGAGCTCTCTGAGTTAAAAAATCTTGCAGGGAATCCACTTACCTTTTGGATTGCACTGCTTATCCTTCTTGGTATGGGCACCAAGCTGGCAGTAGTTCCCTTTCAGGTTTGGATGCCCTGGGTTCACGCAGAACATCCCACATGCATAGCGGGATTACTTGCAGTTTATGCCAATATAGCGGCTTATGTGATTGTTAGGGTTCTGGTCTTACCACTCCATGAGGATATGAAGGTTTTTTGCCTACCTATTCTGGTGTTTGCTCTGATAACCATGGTATATGGCTCTTTTCTTGCGTTGGCTCAAACTGACGCCAAAAGATTCTGTGCTTGCTCAACTATAAGTCAGATATCATACTCTGTATTTGGGATTGGAGCCCTCACTATTTGGGGTATTGAAGGTGGAATATTTTACTTCCTGAGTCACATCCTGGGTAAGGCAATTCTCTTCTCAACTGCCGGTATATTAGTTTATGTGACAGGGATCAGGGATATGAGAAGGATGGGCGGGCTTTGGTCTAAGATGCCAATAACTGCTATTCTTTGGATATCAGCCGCACTAATACTATCAGCCCTTCCTCCCACAAGCGGTTTTGTAGGAAAATTTACACTGTTTACAGGCGCTTTCCAGTTTGCAATGCATGAAAACATCGCACTGCCAATTGTAATTGTGGGTCTCATCTCAACTATACTAACGCTTGTGTATACATTCTTGGCTGCCATAAGGATATTCTTTGGTCCATTGAAGCCTGAAGTATCAAGTGATAACATTAAGGATCCTCCATTGACCATGAGCGTTCCCCTTCTCACCCTGGCAGTTGTGGCTCTCATCCTGGGGGTATATCCTAAACCCTTCTTGGCTCTCCTTCACTCTGTGCTATTGTAGCAGGATAGTAGTAAAACGTATTAAGCCCTATGTAACACAGAAAAAGGTTGAGAGAATGTGTAAGAAGTTTGTGCAGGCTAAGTAAATTTGTTGACTAATTACGTAAAGTTAAGATATTTTTTTAAATTTTCGGATATTAGGTTTTAACTCTTACAAGAGAAACTATGAAACGATTTTCCAGGAACCCCGTTTCTCAAAATGAGATCGGGGTTTTGTATTTTCATGAGCTTATTTGATCAAGATAATGGGTTTAAAGATGACAGGATTACTCAAAAGTTTCAATTTGAATGACCTCTCTTTCTCACTGTTGATATGTGTCAAATCAAGACCTGACACCTAAACATCATCTGGATTTATTTGTAAGACCCATTAGACATTGGAATC
>LJNA01000047.1 GCA_001304365.1 Syntrophobacter sp. DG_60
TTGAACTTGGTCTTACAGAAGAGATGGCAAAATATGAGGTAAGGCGTTGTTTAAATTGTGGACTTTTCTGTTATAATAAAAATCGCTGATAACGATTTTAATGTCTAAATTTCTCCATGCCCTTGCCTTGCTTCTTTCTATCTTCTTTAGCCCTTATCTTATTCCTATCTTTTTTATATTTATAGCAATTTGGCATTTCGAAGATCGAAGGCCAGCCTGGTTTATTGTACCTACCCTTTTTCTTGGGATTATTCCCTTTATAATGGCACTGATTTTAAGAAAAGCAGGTAAGATTTCTGACTTGCACATAAGCAATTTAAGGCAGCGTCGATTGTTCTATCAATTGACTATTTTACCTACTTTAATTTGTACTGTTGTTATCTATTTTTATCAAGTACCTATAATCATTATCCGTATGATGGTTGGTTGTATCTTGGGCCTCTTGGTTTTGGCAATTACTGCCCCCTACTTAAAATTAAGTGGGCACCTAGCTGTTTTATCTGGGGCATTACTGGGTTTGTGGTACCTGTATGGCAACAAGATTGCATTCTCATTTATGCTTATCCCCATTTTGGCCTGGGCACGACTCTATCGCAGAAGACATACCTTAGTTGAGATTATTTTGGCCATTATATTGGGTATGGTGTGCATGGGAACAGCACTTATTTTTTCTTGACAAAACTATAGTTATTGTTATATGAAATGTATAAGAAACGAAGGGGAGGGAAGTTATGCCTTTAAGACCTGGTCAAAGGGATATTGGTGAGGTAGAAGGAAAGCCATTTTTAATTAAGAGGAATGGGAAATATGGAATCAAAGTGCGTCTATGTGCAGGGATGTTAAATAGTAATCAGCTTGAGGCCTTAAAAGAGATTACTGAAAATTATGGTATTAAAGAACTTCATCTCACTGTGAGACAAGAGGTATTAATCCCTAAGATAAAAGAAGAGTATCTTGAAGATGCATTAAAGAAGTTAGAAACTGTAGGTCTTAAAGGTGGTTCTGCTGGTGGTAGGGTAAGAAACATTGTTGCTTGTGCAGGAGGTAGATATAAGAACTGCGTTCATGATACAGTAGGAATAGCTAAACAGCTAGATGAGAAATATGGGGAAATGGAACTTCCGGGGGCAATAAAAATAGGTATATCTGGTTGTGGTTATCCTTGTAATCGCCCACAATTTGAGGATATAGGCCTTATAGGAAGGGCAAAACCTATAGTAGATGAAGAGAAATGTGACGGATGTGGATTTTGTGTAGAACTATGTTTAATGAAAGCTGTTAAATTAGATGAAGACAAAAAACCAGTTATCAATAGGGAAAAGTGTAAAATGTGTGGGAGATGCATTCAAAATTGTCCAAAATTCGCAATATCTCCAGAAATAAAGGGATTTACTGTTACTTTAGGAGGTAAAGGAACCTGGCCTGCATTTAAGGGAGATACCTTAGCTGAAATGGTAAAAGATGAACACATAGTTCCACTTATAGGGAAAATAATTGATTATTTTAAGAAAAATGCACAACCTGGTGAAGGAAGGCTCAGACCTTTAGTAAAGAGGATAGGTATAGAAAAATTGAAAGAAGAGTTGATTATTGAATAGATTGTTTAGCTATTTAAATTTTTTCAGTAAAAAACCTTTGACAATTATTCCAAAATGTTGTAAAAGGGTTATAATTTTTTAAAGAGAGGGGTAAACAGTGATAGAAATTTCTTTAAACGAGGCGTTTATTATCCAATTTATTAACTTTATTTTGATTATGTTTATCCTAAATGCCCTGCTTTATCGTCCCATCCGTCAGGCATTAAAAAAACGGGAAGAAAAAATTAGTGAGGATAAGGGAGAGGCCGAACGGCTAGACCAGGAGGCAGAAATTAGGTTAAATGAATGGAACAAAGGGTTAGAAGAGGCCAGAAAGGCAGGTTTAGAAAGGCAGGAGCAGTTTCGGAAAGATGGCAAAGACGAAGAAAGGGGGATTATATCAAAAATGCGTGAAGAGGTAGGGGATCATCTTGAAAAGATGCGCGCAGAGATGGCAAAGGACACTGAAGCAACGCGAGCAACCTTAAAAACTGAGGCAGAAAGCTTTTCAGTTGAAATTGCTAAAAAGATTTTGGGGAGGTCTATTAAATGAGACCTTTAAAAAATAACAAAAGTCTTGTTTTAATTGCGGTGTTGATTCTTTCTCTAGGTTGTGGCTTGCTTTGGGCAGTTGAAGAACATGGCGCAGTTGAAGAACATGGTGAAGAACACGCGGTTCATGAAAAACACGCGGTTCATGAGGTGCACTATACTAAGAGTCAGTTTTTCGATCTAATTAAGCGAGCTGTAAATTTTGGTCTCTTCGTCGGGATTCTGGTTTTTCTTGCAGCAAAACCTATAGGCAAAATGCTTCGTGAGAGGCGAGAAGGTGTGAAACAGACCCTAGAGGAGGTAGAACAACAGAAACAAGAAGCCCGTAAGAAATATTTAGAATATGAAGCAAAGTTGGCCCAATTAGATAAAGAGAGGGAAAGGATTATTGATATGTTTATTGGTGAGGGGGAGAAGGAAAGGCAGCATATCGTAGAAGAGGCAAAGAAGGCGGCTGAAGACATCAAGGCTGGTGCTAAGGTGACAATAGAGCAAGAGACGAGGGCAGCGAGAGCACAAATTAGAGGAGAGGTGGCTGAGCTGGCAACAAAGCTGGCAGGTGACATGATAAAAAAGAAGTTTACTAAAGAAGATCAAGATAGGTTAATAGATGAATATTTAGCAAAAATGGAGGGATAAAATTGATAGGGAAGGTTGTGGCCCGCCGTTACGCAACAGCATTGTTTAAAGTAGGGATGGAGGATGGTTTAGTTGAAAAATACAGTCAAGAGATAGAGGCCTTTGTCAATGTTTTAGAGTCCAGTAAAGAGCTTAAGGTTTGTCTTACAAATCCATTATTTGAAAAAAAATTACGCCAACAGATACTGAGCAGTATTTTAGACAAAATGGCCCTTTCTGAGGTTACAAAAAGGTTTCTAACACTTGTTTCAGAAAAGGGGCGATTAGCTTATTTAAAGGATATGTTAGAATTTTACCGCCTTCTTTTAGATGATCATAAAGGTATTGCAAGGGCTGACTTATTTTCTGCCATATCTCTATCCAAGGGAGCTATAGAGAAGATCAAAACCCGCCTCAAGGAGATCACTAGGAAGCAGGAAGTAATTTTGAATATAAAAGAAGACCCTAGTTTGATAGGGGGCATTGTAGCAAAGATTGGCGATGTAGTCTATGATGGGAGTATAAAAACACAATTAGGTGTTTTAAAAGAAAGATTAAGGAGGGGTGAAGTATAATGCAAATAAGAGCAGAAGAAATTAGTCAAATTATTAGTCAACAAATTAAGGGGTTTGAGAAGGAAGTAGATGTTAGTGAGACAGGGGTTGTGCTTTCAGTGGGTGACGGCATTGCCCGTATCTATGGTTGTGAAAAGACTATGTCCATGGAACTCTTAGAATTTCCAAAGGCAGAAGTCTATGGTCTGGCAATGAATCTGGAAGAGGATAATATAGGTGCAGCCATCTTGGGAGAGGATGTCCACATTAAGGAAGGAGACTCCGTGAGGAGGACAGGGCGCATTGCCCAGGTGCCTGCAGGAGAGGCAGTAATTGGCAGAGTAATTGACCCGGTAGGAAGACCCTTAGATGGCAAAGGGCCTATTGAGACCAAAGAGTTTAGAAGAATTGAGCTTGTAGCGCCAGGGGTAATCGAAAGGCAACCTGTGAAAGAGCCTATGTACACGGGAATTAAGGCCATTGATGCCATGATGCCTGTAGGCAGAGGGCAGCGTGAACTTCTTATCGGAGACCGTCAGATTGGAAAGACCGCTATCCTAGTAGATGCTGTTATAAATCAAAGGGAGACCGATGTCTATTGTGTCTATGTAGCCGCTGGACAAAAACGCTCTTCCGTGGCTATGGTAATAGATACATTGAGGAAATATGGGGCTATGGACTATACTACTGTAGTATGTGCAGCCGCAAGTGACCCAGCACCGTTACAATATATTTCAGCCTATTCAGGATGTGCTATTGGCGAGTGGTTCAGAGACAATGGAAAGCACGCATTTATTGTGTATGATGACTTAACAAAGCAGGCATGGGCCTATCGTCAGATTTCACTTCTACTGCGAAGACCCCCTGGAAGAGAGGCATACCCTGGGGATATCTTTTTTAATCACTCTCGATTATTAGAAAGAGCAGCAAAATACAGCGATGAAAAAGGTAGTGGTTCATTAACTGCCATTCCTGTAATTGAAACCCAAGCAGGTGATATCTCTGCCTATATTCCTACAAATGTGATCTCTATTACCGACGGACAGATTTATGTAGAGCCAGGGCTTTTCTTTTCTGGGATCCGCCCTGCCATAAATGTTGGCCTTTCGGTATCCAGGGTAGGAGGCGCTGCCCAAGTAAAGGCCATGAAACAAGTAGCTGGATCTCTTCGATTAGATATGGCCCAATACCGTGAAGTAGCAGCATTTGCCATGTTTGGTAGTGAGTTGGATAAGGCTACCAGAATGCAACTAGAAAGGGGGATAAGACTAACAGAGGTCTTAAAACAGCCCCAATATGAGCCTTTACCTTTAGAGAAACAAGTGACTATTCTCTATGCCGGGACAAGGGGCTTCTTGGATGAGTTTTCTGTAGAGGTATTAGGTGAATATGAGCCAGCTCTTTATAAGTTTGTAGAAAGTAAATATCCTCAGATACTTGCTTCTATTAAGGAAAAGAATATAATCGATGATGAGACAGATAAATTGATGGCCAAGGCTATAAAGGAATTCAATGAGGATTTTAAAAAGACCAAAGGACTAGCATAGGGGTAAGTAATGGCTACTTTAAGGGATATTAAGAGAAAGATTGGTGCAGTAACAAAGACACAGTCCATCACTAGGGCCATGAATATGGTAGCTGCAGCAAAACTTAGGACAACCCAAGTAAAGATGGAAAGGTTTAAATCATATTCTGAAAAATATAAAGAGGTTATAACTCGTTTAACCCAAGTGGCCCCTATTGGAGAAGAATTCTCTTTACTTGAAGTAAGAGAAGAGATAAAAAAGGTTCATTTGGTAGCAATTGGCTCTGATAGAGGCCTATGCGGCGCCTATAATTCCAACCTCGTTAGAGAAGTAGAAAAATTTATCACCGATGCCAAAAGTAAAGACCAAGAGACATTTCTAACCATTGTTGGGAGAAAGATCAGGGATTACTTCAGAAGGCGTGCAGTTAACATCAAGGCTCAATATGTAGGTGTTGTGGGTAAGATCGACTATATCATGGCCCGTCGGATGGCAGAAGATATAGTCTCTTCTTTCACAAGTGGAGAAGCAGATGAAGTCTATGTGTTTTACAACAGGTTTGTCAGCATGGTTAGACAGGAACCCACTGTTGAGCAATTTCTTCCTATCAAACCAGAGGTGCCAGAGGAAGGGGTATCACTATTAGAGTACATTTATGAACCTAGTCCTCGTTTAATCCTGGAGCAAATTTTACCAAAAAGCCTAAATATTCATTTATACAGCAGCATTTTGGAATCTGAGGTAGGTGAGCATGCCGCCAGGATGAGGGCTATGGAAAACGCTACCAGTAACTGTAAAGAGCTAATTACTACCTTAACATTAATATTTAATAAAACTAGGCAAGCTGCCATTACAAGGGAGCTTATGGATATAGTAGGAGGGGCTGAGGCCCTAAGGAGCTAAATAAGGAGGATTTAAAAATGGCAGAAGAAAAACAAAACATAGGAAAAATTGCCCAAATAATTGGCAATGTAGTAGATGTAAGGTTTGAAGAAGGAAAGGTTCCTGGTATATTTAATGCCCTTCTGGTATCAAATCCTGGAATTTCTGATGAAGAGGACAATTTAGTCTTAGAGGTAGCCCAGCAGTTAGGAGATAATGTTGCCAGGACTGTTGCCATGGATATGACAGATGGCTTGATAAGAGGGATGCCAGTAAAGGATACAGAGGCTCCCATTCGGATGCCTGTAGGGCATGAAAGTTTAGGACGTATTCTAAATGTAGTAGGAAGGGCAGTAGATGGAGGGGGACCGGTTGAGGCCAAAAAATATTATCCTATCCATAGGCCTGCCCCTGCCTTGGTAGACCAAAGTACAAAGGTAGAATTGTTGGAGACAGGACTTAAGGTAGTAGATTTGATTATTCCGTTTCCAAAGGGTGGGAAGATGGCTCAATTTGGTGGAGCAGGTGTAGGAAAGACAGTGGTTATGTTAGAGATGATCCACAACATTGCCATGGAGCATGGAGGCATCTCTGTGCTGGCTGGTGTAGGGGAAAGGACCAGGGAAGGAAATGACCTGTATCTGGAGGTGAAAAATTCCGGTGTTCTTCCGAAATGTGCCTTGATTTATGGGCAGATGACAGAACCACCAGGCGCCAGGGCAAGGGTAGCCCTTTCTGCATTGACCGCCGCAGAATACTTCAGAGATGAAGAAGGAACGGATGTGCTTTTATTTATTGATAATATCTACCGTTTTATTCAGGCATGCTCTGAGGTATCTGCCCTTTTAGGAAGGATGCCTTCAGCCGTAGGTTATCAGCCTACATTGGCCGTTGACTTGGGTGAATTACAAGAAAGGATTACATCTACTGATAAGGGTTCTATTACCTCTGTCCAGTGTGTTTATGTGCCAGCAGACGACCTGACCGACCCAGGCCCAGCTACTACCTTTGCCCACTTAGATGGGACTATTGTTTTATCTAGACAAATTGCAGAGTTGGGTCTTTACCCAGCAGTTGACCCACTAGATTCTTCTTCAAAGATACTTGACCCCCATTTCTTAACTATTGAGCATTATGGTACAGCCAGAGAAGTGCAAGCCATACTTCAAAAATATAAAGATTTACAGGACATTATTGCCATTTTGGGAATGGAGGAGCTTTCTGAAGAGGATAAGATTACAGTGGCTAGGGCAAGGAGGATACAGCGCTTCTTGTCTCAACCATTCCATGTAGCTGAAGAATTTACAGGAAGGCCGGGTGCCTATGTAAAATTAGAAGATACCATAAGGGGATTTAGGGAAATATTAGAAGGAAAGTATGATGACTTACCAGAGCAGGCATTTTATATGGTAGGGTCTATTGAAGAAGTCATAGAGAAGGCAAAGAAATTAGCAGCAGCTTAGTGAGGAAAAGAAGATGGCAAAGATGCTTTTAGAGGTAATTACACCAGACTGTTTGGTAGTACGTGAGGAGGTAGATTCGGTAACAGCTATTGGGGCAGAAGGTGAATTTACTGTATTGCCAGGTCATGCAGCATATCTACCCCTTTTGGAGATAGGAGAAGGGCATTATGTAAGAGATGGGCGCACTGAATATATGGCTATAGCAGGGGGCATTGCTGAGGTATCTAAGGATAGGGTAACCATCCTTGCTGAGGCAGCAGAGCTTGGGAGGGAAATAGATGCTGAAAGGGCAAGAGCGGCAAGGGAACGGGCACTAGAAAGGTTAAGGAAGAAAGAAGATGTAGATATAGCCAGGGCAGAAGCGGCTCTACAGCGTGCAGTAATAAGGATCAAGATAGCAGAAAAGGCAGGAGCAGCTTAAGTCTTCGGTTAGGAAGTGATAAAAAAAAGAGGCAGGCCTAAATAGTCTGCCTCTTTTTTTATTCCATAGAATCATACTGCTTACTTTTCGAGATCGTTCTTGCCCTATCCGCCAAAAAACGAATAATATCTAATCCGGAAACAAAATGGTTAAACGATCTCAAGGAGCTGGATATCAAAAGTCAGGTCTTCCCCAGCCAAAGGATGGTTGGCATCTAACGTCACGCTCGATTCGGAGACATCGGTCACCGTGACTACAATTGCTCGACCATTTGCTTGACGGGTTTGTAACCTCTGACCGACCTCTGGTTTTAAGTCCACCGGAAATTGGTTTCGATCTACCACCACTATCATTTCCTTAAGGTGTTGGCCATACGCTTTATCTGCCGGGACTTTGGTGGTTTTCGATTCGCCCGGATTCATCCCGACTATGGCTTGTTCAAAGCCTGGGATTATCTGGCCTTCCCCTATTGTAAATTGCAGAGGATCGCGGTTGATGGAGGTATCAAATACCGTGCCATCCTCCAATTTGCCCGTGTAGTGAACCTTAACAGTATCACCATTTTTTGCCTGTGCCATTCTTTCCTCCTTTCGTTTTGTACTTATTATAATCCAAGGAATATATTAGGTGACTTGTTTATCATAATTGTTAGAATTTGTAAATAAATCATTCTACGCTAAACGGTAAACGCTATAAACCAAGTAAACTTAATAAACTCAACAAACTACCCATACCTTACTGGCGTTTACAAAATGGAGAAATTAAGATAAAAAAAATAGTCAAGATAAAACAACTAAAGGAGTATAAGATGGGTGAGATCTTACCTATTATTTTGGCTGCAGGAAAGGGCGTGAGGATGGTCTCTTCACAGCCAAAGGCATTGCATAAACTTTTAGGAAGACCCATTTTAAGTTATGTTATTGATGTAGTCAAAGTACTAGGCCTTAGAAAGATATGGGTAGTTATAGGTTATGGATCAGAGAAGATAAGAGAA
This sequence comes from Syntrophobacter sp. DG_60, assembly GCA_001304365.1. Next base: position 8,588 of record LJNA01000047.1, read on the forward strand.
GAGATTAAACAGCCTGAGCTAATATTTGTTGAACAAAAGGAGCAACTGGGCACAGGCCATGCCTTAATGTGCTGTGAGGAAATATTTAGTGGCACTGGAGGGAATGTCTTAGTCCTAAATGGAGATACGCCTCTAATTACCCAAAATACCTTAAAACGATTAATAGATGCACATTACAATGAAAAATCTTCCATCACTTTAGTTACTTCTAAGGTAAAACACACTGGAGAATATGGTGAGATTGAGAGGGATAAGGAAGGGAAGATAAAATGCATTAAGGAGATAACAGAGAGGGATAAAGCCGACCAGCCAGAAGAGATTAATGCTGGTATCTATTGCTTTAATGCAGATTTTCTTAAAGAAAATATCTCCCTTATCCCTAAAAATAAGAAAAAGGGAGAATATTATTTAACTGATTTGATAAAGATAGCCTCAGAGAAGGGAGAAAAGATTACAACAGTTGAGGCACCCTTTGAGGAAATTATAGGGATTAACAACCGAGTGGATTTGGCTATGGCTATAAATATTTTAAAGAGGAATATTTTAAAAGGATTAATGATTCAAGGTATTACCATAATTGATCCAAGCAGTACTTATATAGAGCCAGATGTAAAGATTGGGCAAGACACCATTTTATTTCCAAGCATCTATTTAGAGGGTCAAACAACCATTGGAGAAAATACCGTTTTAGAGCCTGGTGTAGTTATTAAAGATAGTAAAATTGGGAATAATGTAGTTATTAAGGCATACTCTGTTATTACAGAAAGTATTATAGAAGATAAGGCAAAAATTGGCCCTTTTGCCCACTTAAGGCCTGGTTCTCGTGTAGCAGATATTGGCGGTGATGTAAATATCGGGGCAGGCACCATTACCTGCAATTATGATGGAAAGAGAAAATACAAAACTGTCATTAAAGATAAGGCGTTTATTGGCAGTAACACTTCCCTTATTGCTCCTATATCTATAGGTGAGGAGGCAGTGGTAGGGGCAGGTTCTGTAATTACTGAGGATGTACCAGATAAAAAATTGGCCATTGCTAGGGCTAGGCAAGTGATAAAGGAGAAAAAATAATGTGTGGGATTGTAGGCTATATTGGAGATAAAGATTGTGTTGATATTTTAATCAATTCCTTAAAAAGGCTTGAATATAGAGGCTATGATTCTGCAGGCATTGCTACAGTGGCTAATGAGCAAATATCTTGTAGGCGCTGCCAGGGAAAGATTAAAAGGCTAGAAACAATTATTAAAAAGGAGCCTATTAAGGGAAATATTGGCATTGCCCATACGCGCTGGGCCACCCATGGTGTCCCCTCTGATGAGAATGCCCATCCCCATATAGTAGGCAGTATTGCGGTAGTGCACAATGGAATCATCGAAAATTACTTTTCCTTAAAAAAAGGGCTTGAAGCAGAAGGGGCAAAATTTAGTTCAAATACAGATACAGAGGTAATAGCCCATCTTATTGCCAGATATAAAAACCTACCTTTAGAAGAGGCTGTAAATGAGGCCATAAGGCTAGTTGAAGGTTCGTTTGCTGTCGCCATCTTAAGCAGTGAAGAGCCAGATAAATTGATTGCTGTAAGGAAAGAAAGCCCGCTTATTGTTGGTTTAGGGGATGGTGAATACTTTCTGGCCTCTGATGCCCCCGCCCTTTTGCCTTATACAAAGAAGGTAATATTCATGAATGATGGAGAGATGGCCATTGTAAAAAAAGACCGATTAGTAATTAAAGATTTTAATAGAAATGTATTAAAGAGAGAATCTGTAGAGCTACCTTGGAGTCCCTTAATGGCAGAAAAGGCTGGTTATAAACACTTTATGCAAAAAGAGATATTTGAGCAGCCTCGGGCTGTTGCCAACACAGTTAGACCAAGGCTAGATTTTGCAAAAAAACGCATCCATTTTGAGCATTTTAATCTATCAAAAAGAGAGGCAAAAAATATTCATAAGATATGGATTGTTGCCTGTGGTACATCTTGGCATGCAAGCCTTGTGGGAAGGCATATGATAGAAAGGATTTGCGGTATTCCTGTAGAAGTGGACTTGGGTTCGGAGTTTAAATACCGTAAACCTATCATTGATAAAAACATGCTGCTAATCCTTATCTCCCAATCTGGAGAGACAGCAGATACCCTAGCTGCCCTGAGGGAAGGAAAAAGAAAAAGGGCAAAAATATTGGGAATATGTAATGTTTTGGGAAGTACTTTAACCCGTGAGTGTGACTGGGTAATCTATACCCATGCAGGCCCAGAGATTGGGGTAGCCTCTACTAAGGCATTTACTACACAAATTGCTGTTCTCTATCTATTTAGCCTTTATATGAGCCTGATTTTAGGGAAGGTCAATAAAGAAGAAATAGATGGTCATTTTGAAAATCTATTGAAACTTCCACATCTAATGGAAGGAATATTGAGCAATGTTCATGAAATTGAGGCATTGGCATTAAAATATGGGCGCGCACAGAACTTTTTGTATTTGGGAAGGGGACTTTACTACCCTATTGCATTGGAAGGAGCACTTAAGCTAAAAGAGATCTCCTATGTCCATGCTGAGGGGTATCCAGCAGGTGAAATGAAGCATGGCCCTATTGCCCTCATTGATGAAAATATGCCAGTAGTAGTACTGGCACCAAAAGACGAAACTTATCTTAAGATATTGGCTAATATGGAGGAGGTGAGGTCTAGACAGGGGAAGATCATTGCTGTAACTGAGCCCCATTGCATAGAGGCAAAAGAAAAGGCTGGTGATGTGTTATCTATTCCCCCAATGGATTCCCCATTAAAGTCCATTTTGTTTACTGTTCCTTTACAGCTTCTGGCATATTATATTGCAGTTTACAGGGGTACAGATGTAGACCAGCCCAGAAATCTGGCAAAGAGTGTAACAGTAGAATAAAATCGTATATCCCACTTGACTAATTTCCCACAAAGTTATATTGTGCTAAATGGGAGGTGGTAGTATGGAGACTTTGACAAAAGTAGCGGATACAAAGGGGAGAATTACTTTAGGCTCTGAATATGCAAAAAGAACCTTTTTAATAGAAAAAAAAGAAGATGGGATAATTATATTAAAGCCAGCAGAGGTGGTCCCAGTAGATGAGGCATGGTTATGGAAAAATAAGGCCGCTTTTAATAAGGTAATAGAAGGGATAGAAGACGCCCAGATGAATAAATTTGCAGAAGTTGATCTTAAAGATTATGAAGATTGAGCATGGTTTTTCAAATAATTTATACAGAAAGGGCTAAGAAGGATCTCGATGAGTTAAAGGCAGATAAAAGTAAAAAGAAAATACTCAAAGCTATTATCAAAAGTATCAAATTTCTTGCCCAAAATCCTAAACACCCCAGTTTAAAAACCCATCAGTATTACTCAATTGCACCAGTTTATCCGGGACAAAGAGTTTGGGAAGCCTATGCTCAAGATAAAACTCCTGCTGCATATAGGGTTTTTTGGTGTTATGGCCCTAAGAAAAATCAAATTACAATCATTTCGATTACACCGCATCCTTAATGTAAAAAAATTAAACTTATTTGGATTATCAATAAGTTTGGTAAAACCCGGGGAGGAGATAAAAACGAATTAGTAAATGAGAAGTGGAGAATTTGACAGAGATTGATCATTGCTTAAGATAGAAGGCTTAAAGACATAGTTAATACCTCACCTCGGGCAGATGTTGCATTGTTAAAACTAGCACTGTAAAAGCTTAAATACTTGACAAGTCATTTATTCTAGCTTAGTTTTCAAGATTGAGGAGGTAAAAAAAGGATGTGTGTTATGGTGCGTATTGATATGTCTAATTTAAAAATCAAATCTCAGAAGTTTAAAAAAGAATATCATAGCTTTGGCGGAAGGGGGCTTACCTCCCTAATAATAAACAGCGAAGTTCCACCCACCTGTCATCCTTTGGGAATAAAAAATAAGTTAGTCCTTGCCCCAGGCATTTTGGCTGGGACTACAGCCCCAACTAGTGGGAGGCTCTCGGTAGGGGCAAAGAGTCCTTTAACCAATGGGATTAAAGAGAGTAATGCAGGTGGGATGGCCGGGCAATATTTGGGAAAATTAGGGATTAAGGCCATAGTTGTGGAAGGAAGAGGAGATAAGCTTTATTATGTATACTTAGGAGAGGGAAAGAATGAGTTGATAGATGCAAGCGATTTAAAAGGATTGGGAAATTATGATACCGTAAGCTATTTACAAAAAAGGCATGGTAAAAAAGTAGCCATTATCTCTATTGGTCAGGCAGGTGAGATGTGCCTTTGTGCAGCAACTGTGGCAATTACTGATATAGACGGGAGGCCTACTAGACATGCAGGCCGTGGTGGCCTAGGGGCAGTTATGGGAAGTAAAGGCCTAAAGGCCATAGTCATTGACCCAAAAGGGGCAAAGGGTGTCAGTTATAAAGATGAAAAAACATTTAAGGAAACAGCAAAGAGGTTTTCAAAAGCACTAAGGCAGCATCCTGGAACTGGCGAACTCTTGCCTATCTTAGGCACCGACTCACTAATGAAGATCGTCAATGGGGCAGGTGCCCTCCCAACCCGCTATTTCAAGACAGGTCAATTTGAAAAAATAGATAACGTAAGTGGTGAAAGGCAAAATGAGATTATTAGAGAAAGAGGTGGAAAAGTAGGGCATCCCTGCCAGGCAGGTTGTGTTATCCGCTGCTCCAGGATTTATGTAGATAAGGATGGAAACTATATCACTAAAGGGCCAGAGTATGAAACAATTTGGGCGCATGGTCCTAACCTTGGAATATCTGATTTGGATGCCATTGCAAGGATGGACTATCTGGCAGATGATTATGGAATAGATACCATTGAAATGGGAAATGCCATTGGTGTGGCTATGGAGGCAGGCATTATCCCATTTGGAAATGCAAAAAGGGCTATAGGCCTCTATCAGGAGCTTTCAAAAAGGACCCCTTTAGGCCGCATCTTAGGAAGTGGTGCAGCTACTGTTGCCAAGGCATTTGGTATCTCACGTGTTGCTGTAGTAAAGGGGCAAGCACTGCCTGCCTATGATCCAAGGGCGGTAAAGGGTATAGGGGTAACCTATGCCACCTCCCCTATGGGGGCAGACCATACAGCAGGCTATACTATAAGGGCAAATATCTTAGGAATTGGAGGGAAGGTAGACCCTTTAGCCATTGAAGGGCAGGTTGAGCTTTCTAAAAAGATGCAGGTAACCACTGCTGCATTTGATTGTACAGGGCTTTGCCTTTTTTGTACACTGATGATGGCAGAAAATCCTGATACATGGGATGATTTAGTAGAGATGATTAATGCCCGTTATGGCTGGCACCTAAAAGGGCATGAATTTTTTAAACTGGGGGAGAAGGTATTAGAAATAGAACGTGATTTTAACAGAAAGGCAGGTTTTACTGATGTAGATAATAGACTTCCTGAATTCTTTTATAATGAGCCATTTCCTCCTCATAATACAGTATTTGATATACCAGATAAGGAGCTAAATAAAATATTTGAGAGATAATATGAGAAGTTTTAGCAATAATTGGCATGAGATAGATTGGGTGCTTTTAGATATGGATGGTACAATCTTAGATAGATATTTTGATGACTATTTTTGGGAAGTGCTTTTGCCTAAGGAATATGCACAAATGCATGGTATTCCATTTGATAAGGCAAAAGAACTTTTGCTTGGCCGCTATAGAAAGGAAGAGGGGACGCTTAATTGGACAGATTTAGATTTTTGGTCAAAGGCATTAAGGCTTGATGTTTTTGCACTAAAAGAAAGCATTGGGTACTTGATAAAGACTCAGCCCTATGCCCAGGATTTTCTCCAATTTTTAAAGCATAAAAGAAAAAAGACAGCCTTAATTACCAATGCACACTACAAGTCCTTAGAATTAAAGCTAAAGCAAACGGATTTGGAAAATTATTTTGATCATATAGTAACTGCCTTTGATTTTGGGATACCTAAGGAAGAAGAAGCGTTTTGGGACACCCTAAAAAAATTGCTTGGATTTTCTCCGCAACACACTATGCTTATCGATGACAACGAAACGGTTCTAGAAACAGCAAAAAGGGTATCAATTAGATATTTAATCTATAAGGCCAAGCCAAATTTAAATGAACCTGCCAAGTTTTCAAAAAAGTTTCCCACCATTGTCTCCTTTAAGGAATTGATGTGATTTTGGCAATCATTGTAGCAGCAGGTTTAGGAAAACGTATAGGAAGCCCTGTGCCTAAGCAATTTCTATTATTAAAGGGGCATCCTGTCTTGTGGTACACGGTTAGGTGTTTTGATGGTTGTGATGAAATAGATGGTATCATTTTAGTAACACATAAAGATTGGCTAGAATCCTGTTATAAAATTGCTGAAGAATTTGAAAAGATAAGAAAGATAACTGTAGGGGGAGGTACTCGCCAGGAATCTGTATGGCAAGGGCTAAAAATAAGTGAAGGGGCAGAGATTGTCCTGGTACATGATGGGGTAAGGCCTTTGGTGCCCAAGACTCTAATTTCTAAAGTAATTAAAGAGACAAAAAGCTGGGATGCAGTGGTACCTGCCTTAATTGCTAAAGACACCATAAAATGGGTAGAAGATGGATTTGTAGTGAAGACACTTACTAGGGAATGTGTCTTTCGGGCACAAACACCCCAGGGGTTTAAGTTTGATTTATTAAAAGAGGCATACTTAAAGGCAAAAAAAGAAGATATAGTAGCTACAGATGATGCCTCTCTGGTAGAAAGGCTAGGCAAAAAGGTGAAAATAATCCCTGGTGCAAATCAAAATATAAAGATTACAAGTGCCGATGATTTAAGGTTAGCTGAATATTATTTAGATTCTTTATCAAAAGTAGGTGAGTGCTAATTAATCTTTAGACGGTTTATCTATACAAATTTTAAATAGAATCGATTTAATAAAAAATGGATACGAAGTATGTTTACAGTTTTCAAGCAACCCTATAGTTACTTTACGATCCC
>LJNA01000048.1 GCA_001304365.1 Syntrophobacter sp. DG_60
TGGTACACCTCTCATAACAACCAGTAATAATTATAACTACTGGTGCCTCAGCTATCCACATCTGATGAAGTGCTGCCATTGCCAGTGCCTCCCTCATATCGCCCTCTTTTATAAGCTTTAATGAGTGCTTTTCAGGAATGTACTGATAAATACCTGCCCCAAGGCCACTGGTCCCATTTTTACCAACTGCTATAAATATATCCAGGGGATAGAGTGCTCCTGCAGAAGGAGCAGACCTGAACATTCTCCTTTTATCAGTTATGCCATCTCCTGCCCAAAGTATCTGGGACAAATTGTTAATGGTTAAGGGATTTGGTTTAAAGCCCCTTATAGTCCTCCTTTGTTTTATGGCCTCCTCTACCGATTTTTTACCTTTATAAGAAGGCTCTAGAAGCGAAATTTCTTTAGACGGAGCATCCTTCACAAATAGGCCAGAAAAGAAGACAATTGTCGCTATAAGTGTAATTTTTAAACTCACTTTCTCCCCCTTCCTTTTTTTCTATATCCTGAATATAGCATAAACTTCCTTTTTTAAGATTTATCTCTTGTCCCAGAACTTTTCAAAGACAAATTGCTCCTCGTCTGCTCTTGTTTTTACTATTCCATCTAACTTTGCCTTTAGCAGGCTTTCTAATATCTTTTTAAAAATAGGGCCGGGCCTAAAACCCATGGCCTTTAAGTCTTCTCCAGTAAGAATAGTCTCTACATCCTTTAATTTAACAAAATAGTCAGATATACATTTCTTTTTTTCCTCTGGCATTTTTGCCATTAAATAAAGCAGATATTCTGTAGGTAAATCCTTAAGGGTAAAATAGATTTGAGAGGGTAAAATACTTGGAGCAACTTGCCACTTGTTATAAATTTCTAAGATTAAATACCTTTTTTCTAATATACGTTTTTTTAATCCTTCTGAAAATTCTAGTTTATCTAAGAAGACACTTAAGTCTTTATTTAAATTGTCTACTAGTCCCAAAAGGTATACTAGGCTCTTATCATAGCTTTTTTTTAAATACAGTAGGTCAAACCAGGAAAAGACTGTCTTGATTTCTTTAAATAGGTCTTCTAACTTCTCATTCCAGACAATACTAGGGTGCAAGAACTTCAATGCCTTTAATGCATGTAGCCTTTTAAGGATAGCAGGTGGATTGGCTTCTTCCAAGATAAGTTTTAACTCATGCCAAATTCTAGCACCACTTACATGTTCCAATAAATTTAGCTGCTCAGCCTGATAAATAAGGTTTAATGTGTGTTTTCCAATCTTAAAGTCAAATCGTTGCTCAAAACGCACTGCCCTAAGTACCCTTGTGGGGTCTTCCACAAAGCTTAAGTTGTGCAATATACTGATTACCCCTTGTTTTATATCCTGTTGGGCACCAAAAAAGTCCATGAGCAATCCAAATTGTTTGGGATTTAACTTTACTGCTAATGTGTTTATAGTGAAGTCCCTTCTATATAAGTCCAGCTTAAGTGAACTCATCTCCACTGTAGGTAAAGCACCTGGGGTTTCATAAAATTCTGTCCTGGCAGTGGCTATATCAATGCAAAAACCGTCAGAGAAGACCACTACTGCTGTACCAAACTTTGGATGGGAATGGACCCTTGCCCCTAAGTTTTTGCTTAATTTTTTTGCTAAGAGGATAGCATCGCCTTCTACCACAATGTCTATATCAAGATTCTTTTGCCTTAACAGCAAATCACGAATAAAACCCCCTACTGCATAGACACTGTATCCAACACTATCTCCAATCTCCCCAATCTTTTTTAATAAGTCTATAATTTTTCTTGGTAGGCGTTCATGAATGAGTGATGTAATAAACTTTTGCCGAGGGCGTTTTTTTGATTCAAGGTGCTCAAAAAAGCTGGAGGGACTGGTTAAAAGGTAGTGAAGCAGGTCTTTTCTAGTAATGATGCCCACTAATTTTCCATGTTCTATAATAGGCAGCGACCTTTGTTTGTGCTGAAGCAGTGCCTTTTTAATTTTTGTTAATGGGGCATTCGGTGGGAGTGTAGGGAATTCTGTAGTCATAAATCTCTTTACAGATCGATCTTTTAAACCATGAAACATGGCCTTATCCACCACCGGACGCGTAATAATACCCACCAGTTTATTATCATCTGTTACTGGAAGGGCATTTACATCATAATGGACAAAAATTGCCTCCGCTTCTTTTATTTTAGTATCCTGGGAAATAGATTTTACTGGATAAGACATCAAATCTTTTGCAACTTTAAGGGTTGTAACTTTTTTGGATAGGGTAGCCAAAAGTTTATGTTCTACTTGAATCAAGGTTAGGTTCTTTACAACGGCTGAGGCAGCCGCAGGGTGCCCTCCTCCATCAAATACTGATAGGATTTCTGCTACGTTTACTTCTGGCAATCTACTGCGGGCCACTATAAATATACGATTTTCCATGCGTACTAAGGTAAAAACTACTGGCATTTTTTCAATCTCTATAAACCTATTTACCAATGCAGCAAAGTCTCTGATATATTGTTCCACAGATACCCTACTAATCACTACAGGGACATCGTGAATAAAATGGGTGTGGGCCCCATGAATCAATTTATTGAGTAAATCAACCTCCTCGGCACCAAGCCTACGTGTAATTAACTCAGTTACTACATTTAGATTGGCCCCACATCCAATAAGATAGGCAGCTGCCTCTAGATCCTCTTTAGTAGTGGAGCGGAAGGTAAAAGAGCCTGTATCTTCATAAAGCCCTAAGGCCATCAGTGTGGCCTCTTCTGGGCTGGGGCATATTTCCTTTTCTCTTAGGATATGAGTAAGAATAGTTACGGTAGCCCCTACAGGTTTAACTATAGATACTTTGGCTGGAATGTCGTCTTCGGAGGGGGGGTGATGGTCATAGATGTGTACTTCCACACCTTCCCTTTTAACTATTTCTGCTAAAGGGCCAATGCGTGAAAGCTGGCTTGTATCTAACAACACCACCTTTTCTACCTGCTTTGGGTTAATATCTTTTAATTGAAAGAGTTGAAAATAATCCATGGCTGTACTAAGCATAAATTCACGCACTCCCCTTTCTTGACTGTTTGGGGCAATAAGAATGGCATTGGGGTAGAGTCTTCCGGCTGCTACTATGGAAGCCAAACCATCAAAATCCGCATTTTCATGGGTAGCAATCAATGTAATCTTTTTATTTTGCCCTAGGGTGGAACTTGGCATAGACCTTCCTTAAATGCTCCTGTGTTACATGGGTATATATTTGAGTGGTGGTAATAGCTGCATGTCCCAACATGGTTTGTACTGCCCTTAAATCCGCCCCACCTTCTAATAGGTGAGTGGCAAAGGAGTGCCTAAGTGTATGGGGGCTAATTACCTTGGCAATCCCAGCACACTTGGCATACCTTTTAATGATTTCCCAAAAACCTTGACGGGTCAAGGGATGGCCCTTATATCCGATAAAAAGATAAGGAGAGGCCCTTTTCCTAAGTAGTTGGGTCCTTACTTCATGTAAATATTTGTCCAATATCTCTTTTGCCTTATTTCCTATAGGCACCAGTCGTTCTTTCCCCCTTTTTCCTATAACTTGTATATACCCTTCTTCTAAATAGATTTGATTCAATTTTAAACGGACCAGTTCTGAGACTCGCATACCAGTGGCATACAGTAATTCTAACATGGCGGTATCCCTTGCCCCCCTTGCCGTATTTAAATCTGGTTGAGATAAAAGCATTTCTACTTCATTAAAGGTTAAGGTCTGAGGTAATCTTTTTTCAAATTTAGGCGATTCTACTGAAGAAAGTGGGCTCTTTTTAAGACGTTTGGTATAGATCAAAAAACGGAAAAATGTTCTTATAGCAGTGAGGACACGGGCTCTACTGCGGGCAGAGAGGTTATGTTCTGTCAATCTGTCTAAAAATTCCTCTACATCTTCAACCTTTACCTCCTTTGGCCTTTTGATATTTTTGTCTTTTAAAAAATCTGAGAATACCTGCAAATCATGGGCATACGCCTCTAATGTAAGCCTAGAGAGCCCACGCTCTAAAAGTAAAAACTGGTAAAACTCATCTAGAAGGACATCAAACATTATAATATAAACCTCTCCCAGTGTTTTATAAAAAAGGCAAGCATTATTGAAATCAGTGGAGCAATAGTTAGTGAATGTATAAATGTGCGATGATATTTAAGGTAATGATTTTTGTTTATAAATGTAGGGATATGGTCAATGTCAGGTAAAACTGCCCCTACGATTAATACCTCACCTGAATACTTTAATGAGAGAGGTAGCACTTTGGACAAATCATATCCCACAAGGAAATGGGTCAAAATATCCATAGAATCATTATAAAAGCTTAATAAAAAAAAGACAATCCTTGAATAATTAGTTAATTCATTAATTCGTTGAGTAGTTGAATAGTTAAAATTACTTTTGACAAAGTCCTGATAAATATAGGGAGTGTAGAATAAAATACCCTTTTCCCTAAATTTTCTCTTTAGTTGATTTTTCTAAAGATACCCACTAATATAGAATAAAGAATTTTGGATGGACTGGAGGTTAACTATGTCTAAAATTATTTTGGTAGTAGATGATGAGATAGCCATTTGTCAGGCACTTAAGGGTATCCTTTCTGACGAGGGCCTTTCTGTTATCACTGCCACTACTGGCAATGAGGCCTTAATAAAAATAGAGGAAGAAATCCCTGATTTGGTCCTTTTAGATATCTGGCTCCCAGATATAGATGGGCTTGAAGTATTGAGAGGGATTAAAGACCAATATCCTCAAATGCCAGTAATTATGATCTCTGGCCATGCAAACATTGAGACTGCTGTAAAGGCCGTAAAATTAGGGGCGTATGATTTTATTGAGAAGCCACTTTCTTGGGAAAACACCATTCCTCCTATAAACAATGCATTAAATTTCTTGCGTCTGGCTGAAGAAAACTTGCAATTAAAACAGAAAGCCCCCTTTAAATACAAACTTACAGGGCAAAGTCAAACCATTAAGAAGGTGAAAGAGCAAATAAAATTAGTGGCCTCTACAAATGCCTGGGTGTTAATTATGGGTGAGAATGGAACGGGAAAGGAGTTGGTTGCCCATGCACTTCACCATTATAGTAAACGTGCCTTAGGCTCATTTGTAGAGGTGAATTGTGCAGCCATTCCTGAAGAGTTAATAGAAAGTGAACTTTTTGGCCATGAAAAAGGGGCATTTACAGGGGCACATACCAGAAAAAGGGGGAAATTTGACTTAGCCCATGGTGGCACCCTATTTCTGGATGAAATTGGGGATATGAGTTTAAAGACCCAGGCAAAGATCTTACGCATCTTGGAAGAACAACGTTTTGAAAGGGTTGGGGGTACAAAGACTATTCAAGTAGATGTGCGGGTTATTGCTGCCACAAATAAAGATTTGGAAGAGGAGATTACCAAGGGAGATTTTAGGGCAGACCTTTATTATCGGTTAAATGTAGTGCCTATCGAGGTTCCCCCTCTAAGGGAGAGAAAAGAGGATATTCCTTATTTAGTAAAGGAATTTTTACAAGAATTTTCTTCAGAAAGCAATTTTGGTCTAAAAGAGATAGAAGAAGAGGCCATTTCCTTGTTAAAGGAATACGATTGGCCAGGGAATGTAAGGGAATTAAAGAATATCATTGAGCGTTTAGCGATTATGGTGCCAGATAAAATTATTAGGACCAAGGACGTTCCAAAAACCATTGCCCAAAGGAATGAGAAGGGCGTAGATTTATTTTCTTTTAAGATCTTTAAGCAAGCAAAATGTTGTTTTGAGAAAGAATTTATCCGTCGTAAGTTACAGGAATATAATTGGAATATCAGCCTTACTGCTCAAGAGATTGGTTTGGAAAGAAGCCACCTTTATCGTAAGCTTAAGGCCTATGGTCTTCAGTAAAGCAGCTTTTTAACCAGGTTTCCATCCGCTCTCTATGTGTTCCTGGCCAGTAAAACCTACTACAAGTAGGGCAGAATTTAAATCGGTTATGGGTCTTACCTATATACTCAGGGACATAGGGAATGGCCTCTTCTCTGGTCTTTTCTATCAATATAGTATTGCAAAAACTACATCTAGAGAACATCTGTTTTTCGTCCAATCTTAGCTTAAAATGCTTTATTATCTCACGTATTTGGTTCTGGGTTTCATTGGCCTGAACAAAATAGACCATCTTTTTCGGCAATTTTTTGTTTTTAAGCCAATCACTGCGCCTTGTTAAAAAGATATAGTCCTGTTTTAGATATCTTTCTAAATCAGCCCTATTAGTAATGGATTTATAAAGTACATCATATCCTAGACGTCTTAGCCACTTTGCCAACTTTCCTAGCATAAAGTCTACCAGGAATTTTTTATCCATCCTAAAAAATGCCAAATGACAAAGCTCAAATGCCAAATCAAGCCCAAAATCTTCACCCCGTGGAATAGAAAAGTCTTATTCCACAGGGCAAGAATGACAAAACAATAATTTTGACATTTGGGCTTTTAAGTTTTTTAGTGCTTAAAATTGTCCCTAACTCATATCCTTGCCCTTGACCTTTCCGATATAGGTAAAGTAATCATTTAATATCTTTTCATGGTCAAAGGCCAATTGTTTGGGAAGATTTTTTTTAGTAAATACACCAATATCCTTGGCATCACTGCCTTCTTTGGGGATACCTTTGGCCTTAGCAATATATACAGTAGTGACAGTGTGGTGCCTGGGGTCACGTCCTGGGTCAGAATATGTATAAAATTGTGTTATCGATTCTATGTCTAAACCTGTTTCCTCCTTTGCCTCTCTTATGGCAGCCTCCTCCAAACTCTCACCATAATCTACAAAGCCACCAGGAATGGCCCATCCATAAGGGGGATTCTTACGTTCAATTAAGATGATGCCCTTTTTTTCTAATTCGATGATGATATCTACCGTAGGGATAGGATTTTGATAGATAAATACAGCTTTTCCACAATGAGGACAAAGAATTTCTTTTTTTTTAACCATTTTACGACAAAATCTTTCCCCCCTTTTTTATAAGTGTAAGGTCAGGATTGTCAAGGTAAATTTTCAACTTGGTAAAGTGTAAAAATTGCAAGATGAAGCTAGGGCTGCGATAAAGTGCTTGACAGAAAACATGAAAAATGGTATTAGCCTTAGAGATAAACATATAAGGGAGAATGAAATGGATTATGGAAGTTGGAAGTTATGGCTAGTGTGTTTTTTAGTTTTTATATGTTGCCTTTTTTTTCTTTTTGAAAACAAAAATCTAGGGGGGGAAGAGGTAGCAGAGCTAACGGTTCAAGATTGTATAAAGTGTCATCCAAAAGTAGTTGGTGAGGTAGAAAAAGAAGGGGAGCGGCATAAAACTGAAGTTACTTGTCAAGATTGCCACCAGGGGCATCCGCCCATGCAGGCAAAAGAGACTATTATTCCTAAGTGTGAGGAATGCCACTCTGGCACACCCCATTTTGAGCTTGCAAATTGCGGAGGGTGTCATAGTAATCCGCATACTCCCTTGGAAATGAAATTTGAAGGTAAAATAGTAGAAGCATGTTTAACCTGTCACGGAGACCAAGGGGTAGAGCTTAAAGAACATCCGAGTGCCCATACAGAACTGGGATGTAATGATTGTCATACAGTTCATAAAGAAATCCCGCCTTGCTTGCGTTGCCATTCACCTCATATAGCAGAGATGAAGAATGAAGACTGTTTGGCCTGTCATCCAGTTCACAAACCACTAGTGGTTACCTATGGAGACCAGGTGCCCAATATTTATTGCGCTGCCTGTCATGATGATATTGCAGCTATTTTGGAGAAAAACCAGACAAAGCATCATGATTTAACTTGTGTCTATTGCCATAGAGCCAAGCATGCAGTCATTCCTACTTGTGAGACTTGCCATGGGTCTCCACACCCGCCAGAGATGGTAGCCAAATTTCCCCAGTGCATTATGTGTCACATTGGTGCCCATAACTTGACAAAGTAAGGAGGGAAAGGTTTATGAAGTTAATAGAAAAAGTCATATTGGCAGGTATAGTTTGCGTTTTTATGGTGGCTGCTTGTGCTCAGCAACTACCCAAACCGGCTGCTCCACCCGTGCCTCCTAAGGAGGAAGTGAAGAAGCCAACCTTATATGTTGAAGAACTTAAGCCATTAACCCCGGCTGAGTGTGGGCGATGCCATATGCCCTTCTATAATCTTATTCGTAAAGAAGGAGGGAAACACCAAATCTTATGCACTGATTGTCATCAGCAGTATCATGTATATAATCCTGTTAAACAAAATTGGGTTGAGATTATGCCCAAGTGTCAGAGGTGCCATGGGCTTATTCATGGTAAGGCACTGGCTGAATGTAGTATATGCCACGTAGAACCACATGCTCCTTTAAGAATTCCCATGAGTGCCTTTTTAGAGAATAATTGTACTACTTGCCACTTAGAAGAGGGCAAAGAAGTAAACCAATTTCCTAGTAAGCATACCGATATAGGGTGTTCAGCCTGTCATGAAAAACATGCCTACATTCCTTCCTGCATGGATTGTCATGAGGCCCACACAGCTAGTCTTACCACTAACGAACAATGCCTGGCTTGCCATCCAGTGCATAGTCCTACACGTCGTTTAAAATATGCGTCAGATACACCTAATGAAATATGTGCTGCCTGCCATGGGGAAATAGCAGGCACACTAGCTCGCAATAAGAGCAAACATCATGACGTGGCCTGTGTTGAGTGCCATGGTGAACATAGATATATCCCTCAGTGTGAAATGTGTCATGAAAGGCCACATAGTGAAGCATTACTTAAAAAGTTCCCTAACTGCTTACAGTGCCACATAGATCCTCACAACTTACCGGCAAAAGTAGCGATTGAGTGATGGGTTTATACGGTTTGTTGGGTTTTACCCCGTTAAGTAATTCCATACTAGCAATGTCCTTTGTAAAAAGGAAATTTCGATAAAAAAACAGCCAAATTGCTTGCTAGCACATACTTCACGGGGTGAATCCCGTCAGATAAAAGATTCAGATTTTTTTAACTAATCCTATACGGTATTTACTATCTAAGGGGCTTATTGGGTTTAAATCCTTGGTATATTCTTTCATAATACCTTTTATTGTGCTTATGCCTTAGGGGCGACGTCTATTTCTGATAACTATGATGATTTGTTCTCTTGACCCAGTCTGGTATGGTGTTTAAAATAATAGTATATGGGTAATATAAAGATTATGGTTGTGATAGCTGGCTTATTATTATGTGCAGTTACATTTTCAGCAAATGTTATGGCCACTGTCTCTGGGGACTGCGATGCCTGCCATACTGTCTCTCTGGGAATACCCCTAAAACCTGGAGAGCCCTTCCTCTATTTAGTAAAAGGCGGGAGTGACCTTTGCATAAAGTGTCATTCAAGCGCTACCAAGGAGACTA
>LJNA01000003.1 GCA_001304365.1 Syntrophobacter sp. DG_60
AGGGAATATGAAAGATTTAGCACCACTCTCTTAAATGCCTATATTCAGCCAGTGATGACAAAATACCTGAAAAATCTGAAATTAAACATGGAGAGTAATGGAATTTATAAAAAAATATACATAATGCAGTCCAATGGTGGAATAATGACTGAGGGAGTTGCCAGAGAAAAGAGTGTTTTTACCCTCCTCTCAGGCCCTGCGGCTGGTGTAATCGGGGCCAATTTCTTTGGAAGGCTTACAGGATATGGAAATCTGATATCCTTTGATATGGGTGGAACTAGTACAGATGTGAGCCTGATTGAGAAAAATTGCCCTCGATTGACATCTGAAGGCTATGTTGGGGAATACCCTGCAAGGATTCCTATGATAGAGATAAATACAGTGGGGGCAGGCGGTGGAAGTATAGCATGGGTAGACAAAGGTGGTGCACTGAGGGTTGGGCCAGAGAGTGCAGGGGCTACCCCAGGCCCAGCATGTTATGGAAAAGGCAGCTATGTCACTGTCACAGATGCAAACCTAGTGCTTGGATACCTGAACCCAGAATATCTACTTAGTGGGAAAATGAAGATATATAAGGATAGAGCAGAAAGGGCTGTATCAGAAATAGGAAAGAGGATGAATATGGATGTAGTAAAAGCAGCCTATGGGATATTAGAGGTTGCTAACTCAAATATAATAAGGGCAATAAAGGTAATATCTACAGAGAAGGGATATGACCCAAGGGCTTTTTCTCTCATCTGTTTTGGAGGGGCTGGGCCTATGCATGCAGGCAAAATTGCTAAAGAAATGGGTATCCCAAAGGTTATCATACCACTTTATCCTGGAATAACTTCAGCAATTGGGCTTTTGGTAGCTGATATGAGGCATGATTTTTCCTTAACCAAGATAAAAAGGCTTGATTATGTAGATACTGAATTTATGGAAGGTGTCTGGGGAAGGCTTGAAAGGAAAGCAATTAAGACCCTAAAAGAGGAGGGCGTTTCAGAAGAAGATATATTATTAAGCAGGTCCATAGATATGAGGTATCAGGGGCAGTCCTTTGAGATAAATGTTAAGGCCCCCCTGAGTAGTAAAGCTTACTCCACGGGGCAGGCCTCAAAGGATGGATTAGAAGAAGATTTTAAACAGGAACACAAAAGGGTTTATGGATATTCAAGCAATGATCCTATAGAGGTAGTAAACTTTAGGGTCTCAGCCTTTGGTAAAATAAAGGGGATAAGGATAAGGGAAATAGGAAAGGGGGATCTTGAAAACGCCCTTTTAGGAAAAAGGATAGCTTTCTTTGAAGGTAGTTTTTTTGAGACCCCAATATACAGGAGAGAGAAACTATCCAAGGGTAATATTATAACAGGACCAGCTATCATTGAACAATATGACTCAACAACTGTTTTAAACCCAGGGGATGAAATAACGGTAGACAAATATGGAAATATGATAATGCAGGTAGGTAACAAAGACTTAGATTTAAGCCACAGATTTACACAGAATGGCACAGATAAACACAGATTGTCAGGATTTTATCCTGAAACAAGTTCAGGATAAAAATATTTTCTGCGGGTATCTGCGAAAATCTGTGGCAAATTTTATAGTTAGTATGGGGGAATAGGAAATGGATCCAATAACCCTAGAGGTTATGAAAAATTCCTTAATAGGGATAAGTGAGGAGATGGGGGTAACCCTTAAAAGGGCATCCTATTCACCTAATATAAAGGAGAGGAATGATTTTTCATGTGCTATCTTTGATATAGATTGCAGGATGGTATCCCAGGCAGAGCACCTCCCCGTCCATCTTGGTTCAATGATATTTTCAGTTAAGCAGGCATTGGAAGATTTTGGGATAGATAACATAGAAGAAGGAGATCAGATAATCTTAAACGACCCCTACAAGGGGGGCACACACCTCCCAGACATTACACTTATATCGCCAATTTATTATAAGGGAAATATAGTAGCATTTAGTGCAAACAGGGCACATCATGCAGATGTTGGTGGAATCACCCCTGGAAGCATGAGTGGGAATGCAACAGAGATAATCCAAGAGGGTCTAAGGATTCCCCCTGTAAAGCTATATGAAAAAGGAAGACCAAATGATGGGATATTTAAATTGATACTTGCAAATACCAGAACACCTAAAGAGAGGGTTGGAGACCTAAGGGCCCAGGTAGCTGCAAACCTTATTGCCAGAAGGAGATTTATTGAGCTCATAGATAAATACGGTCTGGATACAGTTATAGAGTATATAGAAGAGCTTATGAACTATTCAGAAAGGAGGACAAGGCTTGAGATAGAAGAGATACCAGATGGTCAGTATGAATTTTCTGATTATATGGAGGGTGATGGTGTTGAGGATAGAGTGTTTAAAATCTATATGAATGTCACTGTAAAAGGAAAGAACATGAAGTTTGACTTTTCAGGGACAGATAAACAGGCAAAGGGGCCAATAAATGCGGTTTTACCGGTAACAATCTCTGCAGTATACTATGTTTTAAGGTGCATAACAGATCCGACAATCCCACCAAACAGTGGTCATTACAGGCCATTAGAGATAATTGCCCCTAAAGGCACTTTAGTAAATTCTAATTTTCCTGCACCAGTGGCTGGGGGAAATGTTGAAACATCTCAAAGGATAGTAGATGTCTTGCTAGGTGCCTTAGCAAAGGCGGTCCCTGAAAGAGTTATTGCCGCCTGCAATGGCTCTATGACAAACATAGCTATGGGTGGGACCCATCCAGAGACAAATGAGAATTTTGCTTATTATGAAACGCTGGGAGGAGGATTTGGGGCAAGGCACAATAAAGATGGTATTGATGGAATTCACTGTCATATGACTAACACCCAGAATACACCTATAGAGGCCTTGGAGGAAAAGCTTCCTATAAGGATAGAAAGGTATGCCTTAAGGGAGAACACAGGGGGGTTTGGTAAATATCGAGGAGGCTGTGGAATAGAGAGAAGGATAAGGCTTTTGGCAGACGAGATGAAGGTATCAATCCTTGCAGAAAGGCATGTTCTAAGGCCCTATGGCCTTAAAGGGGGCATGGAGGGCACATGTGGTGAGAGTTATATCATTAGGAAGGGGAAAAAGATAAAGCTAAGGTCCAAGGACACCAAGACCATGAAAAAGGGGGATACCTGGGTTATAGGATCACCAGGTGCAGGAGGTTATGGAAATCCAAAAGAGAGGTCTAAGGAGTTAATAAGAGAAGACCTCAAAAGTGGACTCCCTACCAAAATTGGTTAAAAATTTATTCACAATATACCTCTGACACGGAGTATAAAGAAAAGTTGGAAACTTTAGAAAAGTTATGGCAA
The DNA here is from genome assembly GCA_001304365.1 of Syntrophobacter sp. DG_60. The sequence goes on from LJNA01000003.1 coordinate 3,313, forward strand.
GGGCTGAAAGAGCCAACAAACTATGATCTGCGCTGTATTATTGAAAATGTAAAGCCTTTAAGATTAAAAGCTGGAAATCTTCTTCTTAGGCAAAATCCAACTGATTATGATCTATATTGCATTATAAGGTATGTAGAACCCTTAAGAGAAGAAGCTGCAAAAAAACTTTTAAAAAAAGAACCAAATAATAATGACCTTTGTCTTATTATAAGACACGTAAACTCCCTTAGAATAAAAGCCTGGGAGATGCTTCTAAGGCAAAAGCCATATAACTTTGATTTATACTACATTATTAGCAGTGTAGAGGAACTAAGAGAAAAAGCTTGGGAGTTATTTCTTAAAAGAGAAATAAGTAATGATTATCTATGCAATATTATTAGATATGTAAAACCTTTAAGAGATGAAACTTGGAAGATTCTTCTAAGGCAAAATCCAACTAATTATGAACTATGTTATATCATTGAGTATGTAGAACCCTTAAGAGAAGAAGCTACAAAAAAACTTTTAGAAAAAGAGCCAAATATTTATGACCTTTGCCTTATTATGAAATATGTAGAACCACTAAGAATGAAGGCTTGGGAAATCTTTCTCAGTCAAAGGCCTCGCAATATTGATTTACACTATGTTATTAAAAATGTAGATACATTAAGAGAAGAAGCCTCAAAAATTCTTCTAGAAAAAGAGCCCACCGATTTTGACCTCTATTGGATAATCATATATGTAGATTCATTAAGAGAAGAAGCTTGGAAGATGCTTGTTAAAAGGGAACCATCTTCTGATATCTTATGCTATGTCATTAGATGGATGGAAATGTTAGAAAAGGAAAAAAAGATTTTATTGGAAAAGCTAAGTAAAGATGAAATATTAGATTTTATAGGAGTTGTGGATTCATTAAGTTCAATAAAAATGGAGGCTTGGGAAAGGCTTCTTGAAAAGGGGCCAATTAACCGTGATCTTTGCTATATTATTAGATATGTAGAATCATTAAAAATTAAGGCTTGGGAAAAACTTCTTGAAAAGGGGCCAAAAAATTTTGACCTTTGCTATATCATTAAATATGTGGAATCCCTAGGAAGTGAAGCAGCAGAAATACTTTTTAAACAAAATCCAAATGACTATGAGTTGTGTTATGTCTTTAAATATGTGGATTTATTAAGAGTAAAAGCTTGGGGAAAGCTTATCAAAATAGAGCCACGTAACTTGAGTTGCATCTCTGAGCATGTAGAATGTCCACTTCATAAAGATATTACAAAGACAGTTAGAAAATCCAACAAAAAAATTATTGATGAAATAATATACTTTATTAATAACCCCAAAAAGATTAGAGAAAAAATTTACTTCAAGAAAGAATGACCTTTAGACCTGGATTACCTGAGTGGCTAGAAGAGGAAGAAAAATATGTTAAACAAAGAGTGTTCATTCGTCTAGCAACCAAGGATGATTGTGGTTTTATCTGCCAGCTTTCAGGTGAAGTCTTTTCTACATTTGGTGACTATGATGAGATTATACCCCAATGGTTTTTAAATCCGGATGTAATTACCATCATTTATGTCAAAAATGGACATCCATTGGGTTTTGCTATGCTTTACGTTCTTAGTGGAGAAATATTAGCCATAGCAGTAACTCCCAAATATCAAAGGAAGGGAATTGGCTCAGCCCTGCTTAACCATGTAGAGTCCCTTGCCAGACAGCTTGGCCTAAGCAGACTTTTACTGCATACTGCCAAAGACAATGATGCAGCTCATTTGTTTTTCCAGAAGGCCGGTTTTAAGGTCATTGGGACTCAAGAAAGATTCTACCCCAAAGGTCAACCAGCCCTAACAATGTCTAAATGCATCTGATGTATTTGATAGTGCAATACGCCCTAACCAGTAGGTTGCCCTCCGACGATGGCCTCTTAACCTCTTGTATTATATTTTAAGTTTGCTTGCGGAAGACCTTGACAGGCACATTATTAATTAGAAGAAAATGAAAAAGAAGTTAACCAAAATAATGCGTAAGAGAATTAAGCGTGTTATAATATAAAATTGCAAGAAAAAAATTGACAAAGTCTATGAAATTAAAACCTATTGGGATAGTACACTCCCCTTATAAAACAAGGGCAGAGGCCCCGCCTCAAGGTAAAAGCGATATCTTAGAGATTGAGATCTTTAAAGAATATGAAGAAGGACTAAAAGACATAGAGACATTTTCCCATCTTCATGTTATTTATTGGATGCACAAATCTAAAGATTATTCTTTATTAATCACTACACCCTGGGACACTAAACTACATGGTCTATTTGCCACTAGAACTCCAAATAGGCCCAATCCTTTAGGTCATTCGGTTGTTGAATTGATAGAAAGGAAAGGGAATATACTGAAGGTTAGGGGCTTAGATGCTATAGAGGGAACACCGGTCATTGATATAAAACCCTATGTGCCAAGGATTGATGTTAAACCAGAGGCTAATAGCGGTTGGCTTGGGGATAAACTAAAGCTGTAAGGCCGGGAGCTTGTACCCTGAGGAAAAAAGTGAAGTGGGCTAAGTGATGATTAGCAAAGTAAGTAAAAGTTTTCTATGGCACTGGTTTTAGCCCTTTTGGGCATTTTTTTTCTTAACAGCCTCATTGGCCCATGCGGGCTGGCTTTTCAGGCTATAAATGCGATGCAAGATACAGGCTAACAAATAAAAATAACAAATGTCAAAATTCTAAATTTTAGTAAATTATTGATAATATTGGGTTTTTCGATTTTTAATTTTTAACTAATGAGTTAACGCTCAAAGACGATAGCTTATAATAAGATCATAGCTCATAGTACACACTCATCTATGGAAGGGCAAGCGCAAACTTGATAGAGTTGTTAATCTGTTCTATCTTCTCCCTTCGCAGAAGGGCTATTCTCTCTATTAGTAATTCTTTGCGGATAGTAGCAATAGTATCTAAATTAACAACGCACTTTTTTGGGAGTCCATCCTCAGGGCCAAGGGGAACCTCTACAGGGATACCCCGCACCCTGGTTGTGACCTCGGCCACTGTTATAGCACTCCTTATGGGGTAAGCCTCGTCACGAGAAAGAAGGACTACCGGGCGCTTACCCATAGGTGCAGGAAGATTAGCCCACCATACTTCTCCCCTTCTCATTACCAGTCCTCATTGGAAAATGTGACCAGAGAAGCCTTTTCCCATCCTTCTATTTCCTGAGGGTTTTCGGGAAAATTTTTATAACCTATCTCATATGCTCGTATAAGCTCCTCCGCCTTTCTTGTTTTTTTCCAAAGCTTAATAGCCTCAAAAACCATCTTACTTCTACTCAATCCCTCTTTTTGGCGAATTGTTTCCATTTCTTCAAATTCCTCCTGGGGAATACTCACTGCAAACTTAATAGCTTTGCCCATTTTTGCCTCCTTTGGTAAATCATATTCATACCAAAGTATAACCAAAGTCTTGATGAATGTCAATCTTCTTATCTAAATTTTCATATGGAGGAAAATATGAGGGATGGTTAAATCGTTAAGTTCAACAGGAAGCACTTAACGGTGACTGGTTTTACTATTTGACGTATCAACGAATTAACTATCTTGCTCCTCTAAGACCTTAACTTTTTCTCTAAGCCTCTTTTTCAGTGAATGTTTTTTCTTTTCTTCTAAGGTCTTTAATTTAACTATATACGGCTTCTTAGTGGATATCCGTGGCTTATCTTCCTTATTTAGTTCTATCAACTTTTTTTGAAGCCTTTCAAGGGCAAGTTTTTTATTTTTGGCCTGAGATCTGTGTTCAGTAGCAATAATTATAATACCAGAAGGTACATGCCTCAGTCTTACTGCAGATGCCTTTTTATTCTTTTTCTGACCACCTGGACCAGTGCTTTTATAATAATCAACCTTTACTTCTTTTAATAAGGACTCAATATCAGTAGCAAACTTCTCTTTAAATTCTTCTATCATTTTTTAATATTTTATACCATGAAAAAAACTTTTAACAATAAAAAAATTAGGCAAAGACCATTCTATTGACCTATGACAATCAAAAGGTCTAAATTATTAAAGGTATGCCTTCGAAGAAAGAATATAGAAAAATGTTACTGGCTAAGCGTAATCAACTTGAACCTGAGAAACGCAAAGAGAAGAGCCTTTATATCCAGACACAGCTTATAAAAACCAAGATATGGCAAAAGGCAAAAACTATTATGCTCTATGCATCTTTTCAAAGTGAAGTGGAAACCCATGATTTAATCCTTAAGGCCTTAGATAAGAAAAAATATGTGCTTTTACCACGTGTAAATGCCCATAAAGAGATTATCCCTTACAGCATTCAAGACCCAAATTTTGATTTGGCACCTGGGTATGCAGGCATTTTAGAGCCCTTACCTGAAAGGTGTATAGTGTGGGATATAGATAATATCGATTTGATCATTATTCCTGGCTGTGGTTTTGATTTAAAAGGCGGAAGATTGGGGTATGGCCTTGGCTGCTATGACCGATTTTTGAGAAAAATAAAAAACTCCCCACTAAAAATTGGGTTTGCCTTTGAAATTTGCATAGTACCCAGCTTGCCTTTTACTTCGCGGGATATAAAGATGGATATAGTTATTACTGAACAAAGAATAATTTACTGCTACTTGTAATGTTTCAGATTAAATCCTTACTACCTTTGTGGCTTGAATTCCTTTTGGTGTTTCTATAATCTCAAATTCTACTTCCTGACCTTCTTCCAATTTCTTATATCCTTCTCCTTCAATACCTGAGAAGTGGACAAATACATCTGAACCATCCTCACGCTGAATAAAACCATAGCCCTTACTCTCATTAAACCACTTCACTACTCCTTTAAACTTCATCCAAACCTCCTGAAAAAATAAATGTGCTTGCTAACACATGCTATATTTTGTGTCAAGTATGAAAGGAGAGAGTTTTTTCCTTTTGGATCCCATAGCTTCTCTCAATGACCTTTCTCTTCTTTTGTGCCTCTTTAAGGATTTCTTTATTTTCTTCTACTCTTATCTCTCCTTCCCGTAGCAGAGTGTCAGCTTCATCGCTAACCTCTCATTTTTCCAATAGAGAACCTCCCAAACTTAATATAATGATAAATTTCTTGTGGAACATTCAGACCCGTTGCCTTTTCAAAACCCTCAAACCCAGGGGAAGAGTTTACCTCGCAAACTTGGTAATCATCATCAAAAAGAATATCTACACCAGCTATATCTAGCCCCAAAAGCTTTACAGATTCCACTGCAAGCCACTCCACCTTGTATGATACTCTTTAGGGCTTTCTAGCTACCCCACTTTTGTTTTCCATCCCTACTTCGTATACACCATTCCCTGATTTAAACTTAACTATTTCTTTATATAAATCTATGTCCACTATCTTATATCCGCTTACTTCCTCTTCCAGGGTATACCATTTTGGAATCTCTTTACCGTCACCTGGGGCAATGATTAGTGCCCGAAGGACATCTTTTTGCTTCCACAAGCCAATCACCATTGGTAAGGTTACATTGGAAGGATTACTTTGGTCTTCCTCTTTTATTTCTTGACGCAGTGGAGAAAATAGATTCTTTTGAATAATTAGGTCGTATTGACCCTCTGAAATAAGCTCCTCTTTTATTTCCTTATGGGGCTGATCGCTCCAAATAGGCGTTATCCATATTAAAATTATAAAAATCTTTAAGGATATCAAGCTTTTTTTAACCATTGTTATCCCGGTCTCCTTTTTTCCTCTAATTTATACTGTTACTTTTGTTTTCGCTGCATTCTAAATAATCTCAGATATTTTCTCGTATCAGGGTATGTTCTCAATGGGAACACCCCATTCTTTACAAATCTAACCTCTTCTACTGAGTAAAATGCTTTCGGATTAAATCTTTTAATGGTTTCAATGACACCTTCTAGATCACTGCGGTTTACAATAGTGTAAATAACATTTACTTGCCCGGTAGCACCTTGAGCATCAACACTTGTAACTCCATAATTTGCAGATCTAAGAAATTTTATTAACTCAGATGCATCTTTTTTAGTAATAATTCGAATGAGCAATATGCCCATTGCTAATTTTTCCTCTACATATATCCCAACAAAAGTTCCTGTAGCATAGCCACCAGCATAAGCAACATAACAGGCAACATTGGTTAGATTTCGCATAATTTGTCCAATGGCAAGAAGCCAAATTAATATTTCAAAAAACCCAAGCAACGGGGCAAGGAATTTTTTGTTTCTAGAAACAAAAATGATGCGTATTGTCCCTATGGTAACGTCACAAATTCGCGCCAAAAAAATAAGAAGCGGTAGAATAATCCAGGTAAACATTTCCGAACTAAAAAATGAGATCTCGTTCATTCTTATCCCTCTTTTCCATAGTAAATTGCTAGCTTCATTGCTAATCTCTCATTCTTCAAGTTTCTCCCAAGGGAACCTCCCAAACGAACCCTAATATAATGATAAATTTCTTGTGGAATATTCAGACCCGTTGCCTTTTCAAAACCTTCAAACCCGGGGGAAGAGTTTACCTCGCAAACTTTGTAATCATCACCATAAAAAAGAATATCTATACCAGCTATATCCAATCCCAAAAGTTTTGCAGATTCCACTGCAAGCCACTCCACTGCAGGATTCAGATTAAAGAGCGCAACTGTTCCTCCCGCAGAAAAGCCGGCTTTGAACCTCCCTTCTCTGGCACTCCTTATCATTGCCCCAATAGCCCTTCCACCTACAACCAGGACTCGAATATCCTTTCCCTTACTGGATAAAACGAACTCCTGAATGATTACATTAACTTTGGGATCTTTTGAAACCTCTATGAGGTCTGAAACGTCTTCCAGGCAGGTTCTGTTATCGCAAAGAAAAACTCCCTTTCCTTGAGAGCCTGAAACAGTCTTTATTATCAATGGATAGGCGAATTCCTTCTCAACAAAATCAAGGTCTAAGGGAAACTTAGCCAGCATGGTTTTAGGAATTGGGATATTATTTGCGGCAAGGATTTGCAGGGTTGCCAGTTTATCTCTGGCAGTTTCTATGCTCTGGCTGGAATTTAGGGCAAAAACACCCAATCTCTCAAGATGTCGTATCACCGCTAAAGCAAAATATGTTGTGCCCGCACCCATTCTGGGAATCAAACAGTTCGGTAAATTGACTGGAGTGCTGTTGTGAAGGATGCTCTTTCGCCCTTCCTTTGTAACAATAATATCGAAATCTTCAGGTGCAACCATCTGAAGTTCAATGCCCATTTTTTTTGCTTCTTCCTGAAAACGCCGATTCTCATAGGAATCAAAATTCTCTTCCTTTGCAATAATCCAGGTTTTCATAATCTTTTGTTCCTCCATTTAGGATCCGGTTTTCTCCATAAGTTTTAACCTTTGTTCAGCGGCTTGCAGAATCATGTGCAACATCTTCACATACGAGATTCCCGCAATTTTTGCCATCTTTGCAAGATGGCCATCCCAGCACCATCCAGGATTGGGATTTACCTCAAGAAGCTTCGGATTGCCTTTTGAATCAAGCCTCCAATCAAATCGGCAATAATCTCTGCACTCCAGCCTCTCAAATAACTTCAAACAGCATCCCACAATAAACTTCTCCGTATCCTCTGGTAACTGGGCAGGAATAGACTCGATGTTCCAGTAAGGTGATTCTGGAAGCCACTTAGCCTCATATCCACATATTCTAGGAAGTTCTGGTGGAAGTATCGAGTAGTCTTCCTCGATAATAGGTAAGGTTGTGTAAGATTCAGGGGGATTTCCTATTATTCCTACGCTTAAGTCTTCTCCTGTGAGAAATTCCTCAACAAGAATGGGTTTATCATAGCCAAATTTCTCTCTGATTTCTGAAATGGCATTGACAAGTTCCTCAATACTGTTTGCCACGCTCCTCTGGGTTATTCCAAAACTGGAATCACCAAAGTTGGGCTTTACAATAACAGGAAATCCAAAGGGGAGTTCAAAGGTTTTATCTTCTGGCTTGATAAAGAAGGCTTCAGGCACGGGAATCCCTATCTCGTTTGCAATTCCACGCACAAGTGATTTGTCATAGCAGTAAGCAAGACACTGAGGTCCAGAACCTGTATATGGGATACCGAGCAATTCCAGCAGGGAAGGTATATGAAGCTCTTTTCCGGCATCGTTGTTGTAACCTTCATCGCATAGATTAAAGACAAGGTCTACTTTGGTTTTTATTTTTACCAAGTCATGGAAGAGGCTATCGTGATTATTAAGATAAGTAACCCTATAGCCCTTCAGTTCCCTTAATGCACTTTTCAGTTGATCAATGGTATAGAAGTCATCGTCATCAAAGACGCATAATGGCTTCAAGGGATCGGGTTTGGTGGGGTCACCTAAGATCAAAACTATATTCTTCATTAACTCTTTTTTCCTCTTGAGCGGTGTCCATTCTTTCCTGACAACGGCGGTTACCATGATGCGTTTCTCCATCATTCCCAAATCCTGATTCCGCTGGGAATCAGGGGATATTTCTCCGTGAAAAGTAATGTCGCTGAAGCCCGCTGTTTTTAGAAATTCGCCCAGATTCTCACGGGTGTAAAGTCTCTCTGCATAAAATTGGTCTGCAATAATACCTTTTTCCACATGGGCAATCACCTCTCGTGAGATTAGACGCTGTTTGTCCAGTGAAAGGGAACGCTCTCGACAGACAAAATGCTTTTTGTCTATCCATTCCCAGGATCTGGACTGGAAGTGTTCCTTTAAGTATTCACCATCAGCAACATCAATAAGAAGCCGTCCCCAGGGCTTCATAACCCTGAAAACCTCTTTTAGAACCCTCATGTCATCCTGAATGGTTTCAAAATAGCCAAAACTGTTTCCCAGGATCATAACCACATCAAAGGTATCAGGTGGATACGGAAGTTTTCTGGCATCTCCTTCTCTAAATTTAACATTCAGACCTTCCTTTTTGGCCTGTGCCTTCGCCTTTTGAATCAGGTAGTGCGAGCGATCCAAACCCTCAATATTTTGAAACCCCCGCCTCGTCAGTTCAAGGGAATGCCGTCCCTGTCCGCAGCATAAATCCAAAATTTTATCTTCTGATGACAGCCTGAAGATTCCTGAGAATAAGTCAACTTCCTTCCTGGTAATGCGTTCATCATCTACAACATCTGCATCTGTTTTCAAGTACATGGAATTGAATATACGTCGCCACCAATCGGGCTGCACATGCTCCTCTAAGTGGAGCACAGGCCCAAGAAGTTTGGTGCCTCCCTTAGTGGCTCTTCTCCTTTGCAGGGGTCGGTCGTTAGATATTTCTCCCTTCATAGTCTCTTATCCTCTTTTATGCCAAATAGATATTTTGGAAATTAAATGAGCAAATTTTATGCCAGTAAGCAGAACATACCATAATTGCTAAAAATATCTTTATAAAGAGAAGGAGTGGGAAGATAAATTCTCATTTTGATAAAGAAGGGAGCAACAAGAAGTTTATTTTGAGAAATATAGGCAGTAGCTTATTCTGTATGCTTTAGCTTGCGATAAAAAGTAGCAAGGCCGATACCTAAAATCCTGGCAGCCGAAACCTTATCCCCTTTGGTATAAAGGAGTGTCTTTCTAATGGCTTCTCTTTCAATTTCTTCAATACTGGAGCCAATAGGCATTAAGATTAAGTCAGGAGGAGTTTGAGTTAGGCGAAGCTTTGGGGGAAGCTCGGTAAGCTGGATATAAGGGCCTTTAGCTAAAATGACCGCTCTTTCCATAACATTCTTTAGCTCCCTTATATTGCCTGGCCACTGGTAAGATGTAAGAACTTTTTCTACTTCTAGCGTAAAACCCCTTATATCTTTGCTATTCTCTTTAGCAAAATGCTGTAAAAAATATTGAGCCAAAAGAGGAATATCTTCTACCCTTTCTCTTAAAGGTGGCATCTCTATAGTAAACACATTAAGACGGTAATATAAATCTTGCCTAAAACTTCCAGCATTCACCAGCTCATCTAGGTTACGATTGGTGGCGGCAATGACTCGCACATCTACCTTGATGGCTTTATCCCCGCCCACTCGCTCAAATTCCCCTGTTTCCAGAACCCTAAGTAGTTTTACCTGCATAGGTGGAGACATTTCTCCTATTTCATCCAGAAATAAGGTCCCTAGGTGGGCCATTTCAAAACGCCCCTTGCGCTGAAAGAAAGCTCCTGTAAAGGCCCCTTTTTCATGACCAAATAGCTCTGATTCTAAAAGGGATTCTGCCAAGGCGCCGCAGTTTACTTTTACCAAAGGCTTGCCTATGCGAGGGCTTAGACTATGAATGGCCTCTGCTACCAGTTCCTTACCTATACCGCTCTCGCCTGCAATTAGTACGGTACTCCGGGTAGGTGCAACTTGCCGAATCTGATCCACTACCTTCTGAAAAAGATGGCTTGTACCAATAAGCTTAACCTTGGTGTAATTTTCTAAGGCCCTTTTTAGACGAATATTTTCGGCCACAAGTCTTTTGTTCTCTAATGCTCGAGCAACCGCCTTTTTAAATTCTAAATGTTTAAGCGGGGTAACTAAGAAATCAGAGGCCCCGTTTTTGATGGCACTAATAGCATCTTTTAAGTCAGCCTCGCCAGAGATAAGGATGATAGATAGAGAGTTATCTTGCTTTAACAAGATATCTAAAAATTCCAGGCCATTGCCTTTTGGCAGCCTGTGGCCTACAATAGCCAAATCAACCTCTCTCTGTTTAACAATCTCTATGGCCTTTTTATGAGAAGGAGCTGCAAATAGAATGTGCCCCCCTTTTTGGAGGCAATTAACCACTTCCTTTCTGGTTTCTTCCTCCAGGCTGACCAGCAAAATTGTACTCATAGTAAATTAATTAGCACATCTAAACTCCATTGTCTACTGGCTCTATCAAAATGAGAATTATTGTTCCTTCATTGATCATAAATAAGGCAAAAATCGCTATAAATCAAAGATTGGCATATTTCTTGCTGAATAAAAAAAGAGACTTCTAGGAAAGGAGGTAAGATAAGGATGAAAAGGTACTTAGTATGCCTTATTTTAATGTTTATGTGCGTAGCAATGGTAATGGTAGGGTGCAAAAAGAAAGCGGAGGCACCAGAAGAATCGTTGCTAAGGGATCATTCTTTTATGGTGGCTCAGGTAAGTGAGATGCCTGCTCAGGAGCAAGCCATAGAGCAACCAGCCGAGGAAGAAGAACAACAAGGGAATGAGGAAGAAGAGTACCAGCAAGAGCAGGAAGAGAGTGAACAGGAAGAAGAACAAGTACTGGAGGGATGTTAGATTAATAGCAAACTAGAGGGAGGTCACTTTGACAGAGTTGGCTTTCCCCAAAATTTTAAGGAGGTGAAATGGATATGCGGAAAAAGCTATGGATGGTTATGGTTTGTCTAGGTTTAATTCTTGGTCTTGTGGCAGTCTCTCAAGCTGGTAGGTATAAGAAGGAAACCATTTGTCAAGCTCAAGAAGCCCTTAAGACCCTCGGTTACTATCAGGGTGAGATTACGGGAACCTTGGATGCTAGCACGACAGAAGCCATAAAGGCTTTTCAAAAGGAAAAGGGCCTTATAGTGGATGGTATGCCCGGACCAAAGACTAGAAAAGCCTTAAAGGCGGCATTGGAAGAGAAAAAAGCTAAAGAGGCTCAACCTACTGAAGAACAACCAACTGCACAACCAGAATCAACTGAGAAGCCAACCGAAAAGGCAGAGTAAGCAAGAATGAGTGGTAAAACGGACAAAGGGGAGGTGAAAGAAATGAAGAAGCCTAAGCCTAAACCAGGACCAAAACCCCCAGAAGCCGAATGAAGGCAAGTAGAGCAAGCAGGGGAGCTGTCTCACAAGACGGCTCCCCCAAAACCGGTTAATAAGGGAACAATGGCAGCAACAAGCGCTTTTTTTAGAAATTTTAAGGAGGAAAGAGATATGCCTAAATCAGCAAAGTGCCCGGAATGCGGGGCCAAGGTGACCATCGATGAATACATTGAAGAAGGAGAAATGGTATTTTGTGAGGAATGCGGAGTGGGCTTAAAAGTAACCTCATTAAGACCTATAAGACTAGAGGTAGAGGAGGAAGAAAAAACAAATGAGGGGATAGAAGATACTTATTAGGGGAAAATATATTATTTAGTTAAGGCCATTCCCCCAATTAGATGAAAGAGGGGGAGAAGTATGTACAAAGTTAAAGTATTTCAATTAGCCAAAAAATTAGACATCCCCAGCAAGGAGTTCCTTTACAGATTGGACGAATTGGGCATTATAGTAAGGGATCGTATGAGCACCCTTGCCGATGATGAAGTGGCTCGCATCGAGAAGGCATTTGCTGCTACTCAAGCAGAAGAAAGGCAGAAAAAGCTGAGAGTACGAAGAAGCCCCAATTTAGCGGCCTAAAATTGACTTAAAATAGTAAACCACCCCACCCTTCCGGTGGGGCATTGTTAAAGGTATTGATTCAATTATATACCCCCTTCATCCCCGTGCTTCCGCACGGGGCACTCTGGGTGGGGTGGTAAAGAAAAAGCCAGCAAACAAACCCAAAACAGTTACAAGGGCGGTGAAATTTCAACTTCCCTCACCCGATGCTAACTCGGTCTATCTGGTTGGAAGCTTCAATGATTGGGATACAACTGCTACCCCCATGAAAAAGGATAATTCAGGCATTTGGAAAAGGAACGTTAAGTTAACTCCTGGCACTTATGAGTATCTATTCTATGTAGATGGGGAGTGGAAAAATGATCCAAATGGAACTGAAGTTAAAGAAAATCCTTTTGGTACGATGAATAATGTTCTAGTCATAAAATAGTCCAGGGACACTGACAAGTAATAAGCTGAATGTAACATACTCTCAAAAAAGGGAGGAGGATGTATGATGTAGCGACATCTTGCATCTTGCTCGGCATGGATTTGCTACAATTAAGGAATTTTTGGCAGAATAAATAAGAGGGTAGATAGATGGCCATAAGAGTAGCTATTAATGGATTTGGCAAGATTGGCCGCTGTTTCTTGAGGAGGGCAATTGAGTATAAAGATATAGAAATAGTGGCAATAAATGACCTTCGGGCAACTCCTGAGACAGCAGCCTATTTTATTTAATATGATTCTGTTTACCATAAATATAAAGACAATGTTAGCCATCATAGCGATACTTTAGTAGTAGATGAAAAAGAGATTGTTATCACACAGGAAAAGGACCCTCAAGCCTTGCCATGGAAAGATTTAGATATTGATATAGTAATTGAATGTACAGGTCGTTTTACAGATAAAGAAGCATCAGAAAAGCATCTTAAAGTAGGAACATCTACTGGTACCATTATGTCATTGGCTTTGATATCATAGTGAGAATCCTCCTTTAAATTTATGTCTCGGAATTTTTACAATGGATCCAACTCTACATTGGGCATAAAATATCTAACAGGGTAAATTTTCTAAGGGTAATGTAAGAACTGTCCCAACTTATGTGTATTCTATTGTAATAAAAAAAATAGCAGAGCTTGCAGAAGATTTAAAGGGAAAAACTACCCCAATCATTAGATTGCCTGCATTTTGGGCTTACTATGCCATTTATCGATTATTTGTTCTTGAGGGGCAATTTGAAAAGAGGTATATTTTTTGCTGAGAATTATGTTGCCTTATATACTACTTATTGCGGGATTCATATTTCTTATCAAGGGGGCAGATTTTCTTGTTGAGGGAGCATCATCAATCGCAAAAACACTGAAAATATCTGACCTGGTAATTGGATTAACCGTTGTTGCTTTTGGGACTTCCTCCCCTGAATTGTTTGTGAATGTAATTGCCAGTATTAAAGGAAATACGGGCATTGCTGTGGGTAACGTTTTAGGAAGCAATATTGCCAATGTTTTTTTAATTCTGGGTATTTCTTCTATTATTTTCCCCCTAACAGTGACTAAGGGAACAGTGTGGAAAGAAATTCCTTTAAGTCTCCTAGCCGCCCTTCTCTTGGGCATTATGGCAAATGACCATCTGATCGATAAAAGGGGTTTTTCTGCTTTAACCCGAATAGACGGATTAATTTTCATCTCTTTCTTCATGATATTTATGTATTATTCGGCTAGTATTGCCCATAAGATAGAGGGGCTGAGCGAACATGTAGTCACAAAGGAGTATGGATTAGTGAAGTCTTCTCTGTTGGTTATTGCAGGGCTTTTTGGTTTGAGTATTGGTGGTAAATGGATTGTTGATGGAGCAGTAAAATTAGCCCTGCTGTTAGGCGTGAGTGAGTCTTTAATCGGTTTGACCATAGTTGCAGTTGGCACCTCACTTCCTGAATTAGCGACTTCGGCTGTAGCTGCCTATAAGAGAAACCCTGAAATTGCCGTGGGCAATGTGGTGGGTTCAAATATTTTTAATATCTTTTTTGTTCTCGGGATAAGCTCAATTATTAAGCCATTGCCTTTTCAACTAAAAGCCAATATAGATATTGGTGTAACAATACTTGCCAACTTGCTGCTGTTTGTCTGTATGTTTACTGGGAAAAAACGTTTATTGGACAGATGGGAGGGTATTCTATTTGTTATTTTGTATGTATGTTATATTGGATTCCTTATTATTCAAGGATAATGAATTCACAGACATATTTCTCAGAGTGGAGCACTCATGAAATTAAGTCGGGATCTTAGTCTTTTTTCTGTAACAATGATAGGGGTGGGGGCAATGATAGGAGCAGGTATTTTTGTTCTCACCGGGATTGCAGCAGGGGTGTCAGGACCCGGACTTCTTGTTGCCTTTCTTCTTAATGGGGTAGTTGCCCTTCTTACAGCCTCTGCCTATGCAGAACTGGGTGGCTCTATACCCGAAGCAGGTGGAGGTTATTTATGGGTAAAGAATAGCCTTCCTCAACCCTCGGGGTTTCTCTCAGGCTGGATGTCCTGGATGGCTCATTCTGTTGCCTGTTCCCTTTATGCTGTGGGATTTGGAGCCTATTTTGGAGAAGTTCTTCTTGAATTTAAAACTCCCCTCTTATTGCCACCTGAAATCCTGAAAAAAGTCCTTGCTGTCATTGTTGTTATCATTTTTTCATATATCAACTACAAAGGAGCAAAGGAAACAGGAAAAGCAGGAAATATCGTTACCATTTTAAAAATTCTTATCCTTTTACTATTTGTTTTTCTTGGTTCAAAAATCATTTTATTTCAAGAGCCTCACAGATTCGAACATTTCCTTCCCTTTTTCCCAAAGGGATTTCTTGGGATTCTAACAGCAATGGGGCTTACCTATATTGCCTTTGAAGGATATGAAATCATTGCCCAGAGTGGTGAGGAAATAAAGAGTCCTGAAAAAAATATTCCCAGGGCCATATTTTTGTCTCTTTTAATTGTGGTGCCCATTTATATCCTTGTTGCCTTTGTTGCTCTTGGAGTTGTAAATCCTGAAGGGATGACTGCTTGGGATTTCCTTGCCGAGAAAAAAGAGATTGCCATGGTAGAAGCGGCAAGAAGCATCAGTGCGTGGGGAAGCGCTATTCTTCTTATTGGAGGTTTGCTTTCTACTGTTTCTGCACTTAATGCCACAATCTACAGTTCTTCAAGGGTCTCTTTTGCCATGGGAAGGGATTATAATCTTCCTGATGCTTTCTCACGGGTTCATAAAAAATTTAGGACCCCCAGTGGCTCCATTTTTGTATCTTCGCTTCTTATTATCACTATGCTTCTTTTGCTTCCTGTTGAAGATATAGCATCCAGCGCCGATATTATGTTTCTTTTTCTGTTTATCTTTGTCAATGTGGCGCTGATTCATACACGAAGAAAGAATCCAAGGCGCTTAAAAGGATATAAGTCCCCACTTTTTCCACTTTTTCCTGTACTGGGAATTTTCACCCAGGTTGTTCTTGTGCTTGTTATGTTCTTATATAGCCCCAAATCCTTCTTTATAACTTTGCTCTGGATAGGTATGGGTCTTTCTATTTATTATGGGTATTCCAGGTTAAAGGAAAAGGAGGAGGTGGGTCCCAAGATTATAATAGAAGAAAAAGAACTTGCCCGTAAAGAATTCAAGTTAATTCTTGGAATTGAGGAAGAAAAGGAAGTATTGCCCCTTATGAACATTGCTATTCCCATTGCAAAAGAAAAAGATGCAGAAATTTTTGCCACCCATATTATTTCCCTGCCTCCGCAAACACCTTTAAATGTGGGAAGGCATTTTATTGAGGAAAGAAAGGAATTTCTTAAGATTGCAGATGAAATTGGAGAGAAAAACAATATTCCTGTGAGTTTCAATATAAGGGTTTCTCATAAAATCTATCAGGGTATTCTTGATAGCGTCCTTGAGAGCAAAGGAAATTTGCTAATATTGGGAAGTGGTGGTGTAAAACTCAGGGGGAAAATTCTTGGGCATGTGCTTGACCCTTTACTTCAGGAGGTTCCCTGTGATACAGGAATTTTGAAGATAAAAGGTAATGACAAAATAAAAAAGCTCCTTGTTCCCACCGCAGGTGGACCCAATGCAAGACTTGCCTTTGAATGGGGCTCCTGGATTATAAAGCATAATAAAGGAAGACTGACACTGCTTTACATCATACAAAATGAGACAGAAAGGGAAACCGCTGAGCACTGGTTAAAAGAGACAAGGGAAGGTGTGCATTATGAAAAGAAAAGGGTAGAGGATAAAATTGTCCTTGGAAAAAATATCTTCAAGACAATCTTGAAGGAAAGCGAGGGTTATGATCTGGTTTTGATTGGTACAAGCAAAAAGGGTTTCTGGAAAAGGATTCGATTTGGAACTATTTCTGAAAAATTAGTCCGTTTATCTCCTGTGTCTGTTCTTGTCGTTAGAAAATATGAGGGCGTAATTCTTTCTTGGTTGAGAAGATTTATTGCGGGTATGTAAAGTTTAGAAATTGAACAATTTTAAAAAGAGACATATTACAAATATTGTGTCAGGCACAGATGAAAGAATTAGCCATACAAATTTTCTACAGTGCCTTAAAGGCTGTAGACCCTTATCTAATCGTTAGCCACTGCGCAGACCAAGTGCGTGTTGAATATAAAAGAGGGGGGTACAAAAATTTTATAGTGGTAGGTGCGGGAAAGGCCGCATATCACATGGCCAAAGGGGCTAAGGAAACACTTTATGATTTAATAAATTATGGGATAGTAATTACAAAATATGGACATGGTGGGAAATTAGATAAAATAAAGGTAATTGAGGCAGGGCACCCTGTGCCCGATATAAACGGGGTAAAAGGCACCCAGCAGATTATTAAGCTTCTTAAAGACCTAAATAAAAAGACCCTGGTTTTATGCCTTATCTCTGGTGGGGGTTCAGCCCTACTGATTTCACCAGCTAGTGGTCTAACATTAGAAGATAAAAAGGAGATAACAAAACTTTTGCTTAATTCAGGTGCAGATATAGAGGCACTAAATACTGTTAGAAAGCATATTTCCAAGGTAAAGGGAGGAAGATTGGCAGAAATCGCCTACCCTGCTAAGGTCTTTTCCTTTATGCTCTCAGATGTAATTGGTGATAGGCTTGACCTCATTGCCTCTGGCCCTACCGCCCCTGATAATACTACCTATAAAGATGCTCTGGAGGTGCTAAAGAAATTTAAACTTATCAAAAAGACCCCTCTTAGGATATTAGAGCTCATAAAAAGAGGCACGGGTGGCCTAATCCCTGAGACCCTAAAGGAAGATAATCCCATATTTAACAGGGTAAAAAATATCGTTGTGGGAAGCAACAGGAGGGCTTTAATAGCTGCTAGAGATAAGGCAAATGCCCTTGGCCTTCCTGCCCACATAATCTCTTCAAAGATTAGAGGTGAAGCAAGAGAGGTAACCAAATATCTAGCCTCTTTGGCCACCAGTATAAGAGATGCCAAAGGTTTACCACACTGTCTTATTTCTGGAGGGGAGACCCAAGTTACAGTAAAAGGTAAAGGAATGGGTGGAAGAAATATGGAGCTAGCCTTAGGCTTTGCCTTAGCCATAGAGGGGATAGGGGGCGTTACCCTCCTTTCTGCAGGCACTGATGGTACAGATGGGCCCACAGATGCAGCAGGGGCTATAGTAGATGGAAATACAATCCCTAAGGCAAGGGCATCGGGTTTAGTTCCAGAGGTATATTTAAAAAATAATGATTCCTATAATTTTTTTAAAAAGATAGATGGTCTCTTTATCACTGGTCCTACTGGTACAAATGTCATGGATATTCAGATAATTATAAGGTCTTAAAAAATGGTCGGGACGACAGAATTTGAACCTGCGACCACCTGCGCCCCCCATGCAGAAAATGAACAGCCTTACGTTGACAAATGGTAAAGTCACTAATTGGGAGGTAAACTGTGAGAGTTTATTGCGCTGGGCGTCAACACGCAGGATCACTCTTATTTACCTTCTCTAGCCAATCTAAAGGCAAAGATAATATAAATTACTTCCCACCCCATCTAGCATCTCTTAATCTCCATAGCTTCATACTGGCGAAATTAGACAGAGTTGAGGTATAAGATGGCTGTTTTACCGAGAAAGGGTTTAAGTTCAAGTAAGAGATAAAGGCAGCAACTTTAGCTAACCAAACAGGAATACAGTTTATCAAGATAAAGCCGACAGACAAGGCAAAGATAGAGGCCTTTATAAGGGATGAGTTCTTGGTTATATTTCCCTAAATTATTCAATCTGTCTGTGTTTTTAACCTGATTGGAAAATTCCTTTCTTTTTCTACGCCAAAGCATAGAGCTGTTCCATTTTTATAGGTGAAGATTATGGCAGGTATAACTATGCCCGGTAGGATAACCAAGGTCGATAAAAAGAGACAACTATTTACAAATTTTAACAATTATGATAATTATTTAAGTAATGAAACAGCCAATAAAAATCAACAAAGATGCATCAGGCAGGATAATGGTGGCTTTTTCTTATGACCCTGCTTGGGTGGAAGAGGTTAAAAGTATTGAAGGCACAAGGGCACCCTACCAAAAAACACTGGAGTTTTTTCCTTATTCAGAAGATGCGGTAGGGAAGATTTTATCGATTTTTCCTGGAGAAAATATCCATATAGACCCCGTATTGCAAGTTTCTATCTCTCCAAAGGCTGACACACTGGCTCCTATTAGACACAGCCAACCCCTATTAGCTCAAATTACTGGCTGTTTTAGGAGATACACAAGATGAAAGACGAACATAAGACAAAAGAGCAACTTATAAATGAATTGGTAGAATTGCGAAGGCGGAGTACTGAATTGGAAAAATCAGAAACCAAGCGCAAACGGGCAGAGAAGGCGTTGCAGAGATCAGAAGAGAAATACAGAAGCCTGCTAAGCAATGTTAAATTAGGAATATTTAGAAGCACGCCGGGACCAACTGGAAGGTTCCTAGAGGTTAATCCAGCCATGGAAGAAATTACTGGTTACTCCAGAAAGGAGTTGTTTTCAATGAATGTTTCAGACCTGTATATGCGTCCGGAAGAAAGGGAAGCGGTTCTTGAGGAAATGGCCGCTGCAGTAGGAAAAGCCACAAAGGAGCTGAATTTTAGGAAAAAAGATGGGACTGAAATAGTGATATCGGATACAAAGGTTGCTGTGAGAGATAACACCGGCAAAATTCTATATTTTGATGGAATTATCGAAGACATTACCGAGCGCAAGCGGGCAGAGAAGGCGCTTAGGGAGTCGGAGGGGAAGTACCGCTCATTAGTAGAGTCTACCAAAGATTCCATATATTTGGTAGATAGGAATTGTAAGTATCTCTTCATGAACAATGAGCATCTATCCAGACTTGGCTTGGACTTGCAAATGAGTCAAGTCATAGGTAGAACATACGGCGAGTTCCATTCGCCTGAGGAAACAGAAGAGTTTGCTAAAAAAATCAAAGAGGTATTAAAAGCTGGCAAATCGCTATGGTATGAGTATAGGAGTGAGAGGGATAATAGATATTTCATCCGAACTTTAAGTCCTGTTAAAGACTCCAAAACTCGTATGCTAACCGCTGTGACTGTGATTTCAAAAGACATTACCGAGCGCAAGCGGGCGGAGGAAGCACTGAAAGGGTACTCAGAGCGGCTAGAAGAGATGGTAGAACAGCGCACCAAAGAGGTTAAAGATGCCCAGGAGGAACTGGTGCGCAAGGAGCGTTTGGCCATTCTGGGAGAGTTCTCGGGTAGTATCTCCCACGAGTTAAGGAATCCCCTTGCTACCATAGACAGTTCGGCATACTACCTGAAGATAAGGCTAAAAGATGCCGATGAGAAGGTGCAGAAGCACCTTGATCGTATCAAGTCCAGTGTGGGCAAGAGTACAGCCATTATCGAAAGCCTGCTAAGCCTGACCCGAATGAAGGAACCGCGGTTAGAAAGGCTTGACCTCATAGCTGTTACATCTGAGGCAATCACTACCTCTAAAGTGCCGGCTAGGGTCAATGTAATACAAAATTTCCCAGAGCAAGAGGTTTTGATCCATGCGGACCGGCAACAGCTCTGCGTGGCTTTCAAGAACATAGTGAACAATGCAGTAGAGGCAATGGAGGGAAAGGGGACGCTGACGGTAACAGTGCGCAGGACCACTGATGGTCAGTCTGAAGTAGCCTTTGCCGACACCGGCCTGGGCATTGCGCCAGAAAACCTAGGCAAGATTTTTCAGCCCCTTTTCAGCACCAAGCCCAGGGGAGTCGGCTTTGGTCTGTCCATTGCTAAGGTACTTATTGAAAAGCACCATGGTACAATAGAGGCTAAATCAGAACGGGGGAAGGGGGCAACTATCATCACCCAACTCCCTCTATAAGTAGAGGGAGGCGAGGAGGTATAAACAATGGCTGAAAAGTTAAAGATACTGATTGTTGATGACAACCAGGAGTTCTGCCACAATGTAAAAGACTTGCTGGAACTGAAGAATTATGCGGTGGCGACTGCCTATAATGGGTCTAAAGCCCTTGAGCTGGTGAAACAGAATGGCTTTGACCTGGTGTTAATGGATGTTAAGATGCCGGTAATGGACGGCGTGGAAACCTTCAAGAAGATTAAGGAGATAGCGCCGGATACTCCAGTCATTATGGTAACAGCCTATGCTGTGGAAGCCCTCATCAGGGAGGCACTGCGGGGGGGAGCCTTTGGTTTCCTCAGGAAACCGCTAGACTTTGACAAGCTCTTTAAACTTATTGAACAAGCCATTTCCAATGGGGCGTTGATACTCGCGGTGGATGATGACCAGGACCTCTGTGCCAATGTAAAAGACGTCCTCAGTGGCAAAGGCTACCGGGTGAGTATTGCCTACGATGGCAACATGGCAATACAGAAGGCATGGGAGGAGAACTTTGACATCATGCTCATCGACATGAAGCTGCCTCCCCTCAATGGCCTAGAGACCTACCTGTCCATCCGGGACATCCGGCCCAATGTGGTGGCAGTCATCATTACCGGCTATGGGCAGCAGATGGGTAATCTGGTACAGCAGGCCCTGCAAAAGGCTGCCTACACCTACCTGGAGAAGCCCATAAATATGGACGAGCTGGTTTCGCTCATTGAGCAAATTAAGGAACAGAAAGCCAAGGGCATTCTCAAGAAACCTAAATAAAGCATAGGGGGGTGTCTTACAATGGAGCAAAAGTTTCCGATACTGATTGTTGATGACGATGTGTACCTGGCTTCAAACCTACAAGATACCCTGGAGGAGAAAGGTTACAGTATTGTGATTGCCAACAATGGCCAAAGCGCACTCACTCTCTGCCGTCAGAAAGTATTTGACCTGGCCCTTATAGACATCAAACTACCTGACATACCAGGTGTAAAGCTAGTCGGGAAAATAGCCAAACTATGCCCTGAAACGGAGTATATTATCATCACTGGCTATGCCTCGTTGGAGAGTGCTATTGAAGCCGTGAGCCAGAGGAGCATAGCAGGCTACCAAACCAAACCGCTTAATATGGACCATCTCCTATCTCTTATCAGACAGGTCACCGAGCGCAAGCGGGTGGAGGAAGCACTTAGGGAATCGGAGGAAAAGTACCGTTCATTAGTGGAGTCTAGCGAAGATTCCATATATTTGGTAGATGGAAATTGCAAATATCTCTTCACGAACAGTAAATATCTATCCAGGCTCGGCTTGCAAATGAGTCAAGTCATGGGTAGAGCATACGGCGAGTTCCATTCGCCCGAAGAAACGGAAGAGTTTGCTAAAAAAATCAAAGAGGTATTAGAAACTGGTAAATCGCTATCGTATGAGTATAGGAGTGGGAGTGATAATAGATATTTCATCCGAACTTTAAGTCCTGTTAAAGACTCCAAACCTCTTATGCTAACCCCTGTAACTGTGATTTCAAAAGACATTACCGAGCACAAAAAGGCAGAAGCCCATTTAATCCAGGCTGCTAAGATGGGCACTTTGGGACAAATGGCCTCAGGCATAGCACATGAACTAAATCAACCATTGAGTGTGATTAAGATAGGTAGTGATTTCCTTCTAAAGATGATTAAAAGGGGTGAGAAGATAGATGATGAGGAATTAAACATTATCGCGCTAGAGGTTAGTGCTCAAGTAGATAGGGCATCTGACATCATCAATCATTTAAGAACCTTTGCCAGACCTTCTGAGACAGTAAAAGGCGAAATAGATATTAATATCCCAATCAGAGATGTATTCAAAATATTGGGACAACAACTAGGGGTACATCAAATTGAGGTTGAATTAGATTTGAATGAAGATTTGCCTTACATACTGGCAGACCACAATAGGTTGGAACAGGTATTTATAAATCTAGTGACCAATGCTATAGACGCCATGGATGAAAAAGAAAAGAGGCTAGGGAGAGAGAAAACTAAAAACGTATTAAGCATAAGGTCGTATTTAGAAGATAGAGAAATTGTAGTTACTGTATCTGACACAGGCATAGGCATCCCTGAGAAAATAGTGGATAGGCTATTTGAACCATTCTTTACTACCAAACAGGTAGGTAAAGGAACTGGATTAGGTTTGTCCATTAGTTATGGAATTGTTAAAGACTACATAGGTACTACCTTCCTATTAAGATTCCCTGCCTGTGAAGAAAGAAGAAAATCTCCACGGGTACATATTTCTGTGGAAGTAGGAGCTAAACACAGTGATTGGCCACTAATAAAGGTTAAGAGTTTTGATATCAGTGGAGGGGGAATACGCCTCTTTTTACCAAAAGAGCTTCCAAAGGGTGAGGCGATGGATTTGGAAATTGGTCCTCCCTCCCTACCGGTTATTGCCCGTGGCAAAGTAACGTGGACAAAAGAGGTAGAAATAAAGGAAGGCAAATTTTTTCAAACAGGAATGAAATTTATTGAGATAAACCCGACTGACAAGGCAAGGATAGAGACCTTTACAAGGGATGGGTTCTTGCGAAGAGTTATACCCTTCTAAACTAGTCAATCTGTCTACGTTTTGAACTATCAAGTCGGGTTTGGACGCTTTTTTTTCATCCACAACTAAGGGAGCCTGCCGAAAACCCCTCAATACAGCCTTCCTTATTTGGTTTTAGGCAATCTTTTAATGAATTACCAGAGGTAAAACATGATTATTGCAGTTTTTAGATCAAAGATACAGTAATCCCCGATTAAACATTTATAGAACATATATAGAATATAAAACATGCAGTAAAGGTTACTTAGTACAATGTTGCATTTTTAGAGATAGAAATTATGACAATTTTAAGGTTAAATATGCAGTGGAAACTTTTTCAAGGATTATGGTAGGTATAACTATGCCTGGTAGGACAACCAAGGTTGATAAAAAGAGACAATTATTTACAAATTTTAACAATTATGATAATTATTTAAGTAATGAAACAGCCAATAAAAATCAGCAAAGATGCATCAGGCTATTGAAGGCACAAGGGCACCCTACCGAAAAACACTGGAGTTTTTCCTTATTCAGAAGATGTGGTAGGGAAGATTTTATCGATTTTTCCTGGAGAAAATATCCATATAGACCCCGTATTGCAAGTTTCTATCCCTCCAAAGGCCAACACACTGGCTCCATATTAGGTACATCCAACCCCCTATTAGCTCAAATTACTGGCTGTTTTAGGAGGTACACACGATGAAAGACGAACATAAGACAAAAAAGCGACTCATAAATGAATTAGTGGAAATGCGCCGACGGATTACTGAATTGGAAAAATCAGAAACCGAGCGCAAGCAGGCGGACCAAGCACTACAAAACGGTGAGAAACGCTACCGAAGGCTTATCCAGCAATCAGTGGAGGCGATTTACATGTTTGATCCGGCAACAAAGCGCATATTGGAAGCAAATCCTGCATTTCTAGATATCCTTGGGTACACAGCCGAGGAGGTACACACATTAACAATTTATGACTTCATCGCACATAATAGAGAGAGCATTGACGCGTATATTCAGCATATATTGACGTTTGGGGGGACTACCGTAGGAGAAAGGGTATGGCGACGTAAAGACAGAGTCCTAATAGATGTTCGGGTAAATGCGAGCAAAGTCCGGCAGAGAGGAAGAGATATTATTTTCGTTGTTGCACGAGATATTACCGAGCGCAAGCAGGCAGAGGAGGCAACCAAACTTGCCTACGCGGAACTTAATCAGATATTTAACACCGTGGCTGACGGGATGCGTTTGATTGATAAAGACTTCAAAGTGCTTCGAGTTAATGAGACATTTTGGACTCTGTCGGGCGTAAGTAAGGATGAAGCCTTGGGCAAAAAGTGCTATGAGGTGTTTCCTGGCCCCCTATGTCATACTCCCAGTTGCCCGTTGACCCGTATTCTCGGCGGTGAGGGACGTGTTGAATGTGAAGTAGAAAAAGAACACAAGGACGGTACCAGAGTCCCTTGCATTTTGACGGCTACTCCCTTTTGGGGGCTTGGTGGTAAGCTGATTGGCATTGTTGAAAACTTTAAGGACATCACCGAGCGCAAGCGGGCGGAGGAGGCGCTTAAGGAGTCGGAGGAAAAGTACCGCTCTTTAGTGGAATCTAGCGAAGATTCCATATATTTGGTAGATAGGAATTGCAAATATCTCTTTATGAACAATAAACATCTATCCAGGCTTGGCTTGCAAATGAGTCAGGTCAAGGGTATAACATACGGCGAGTTCCATTCGCCTGAAGAAACGGAAGAGTTTGCTAAAAAAATCAAAGAGGTACTAGAAACTGGTAAATCGCTATGGTATGAGTATAGGAGTGAAAGGGATAATAGATATTTCATCCGAACTTTAAGTCCTGTTAAAGACTCCAAAACTCGTATGCTAACCGCTGTAACTGTGATTTCAAAAGACATTACCGAGCGCAAAAAGGCAGAGACCCACTTAATTCAGGCTGCTAAGATGGGCACTTTGGGAGAAATGGCCTCAGGCATAGCCCATGAGCTAAATCAACCATTGAGTGTGATTAAGATAGGTAGTGATTTCCTTCTAAAGATGATTAAAAAGGGTGAGAAGATAGATGATCAGGAATTAAACATTATTACTCAAGAAATGGGTACTCAAGTAGATAGGGCATCTGACATCATCAATCATTTAAGAATTTTTGCTAGACTTTCTGAGACAGTAAAAGGCGAAATAGATATTAATGCACCAATCAGAGATGTATTCAAAATATTGGGACAACAACTAAAGGTGCATCGGATTGAGGTTAAATTAGATTTAGATGAAAATTTACCTTCTGTAATGGCAGACCACAATAGGTTAGAACAGGTATTTATAAATCTGGTCCTTAATGCTATGGACGCCATGGATGAAAAAGAAAAGAGGCTAGGAAAGGAGAAAATTGAAAAAATATTGAGTATAAGGTCGTATTTAGAAGATAGAGAAATTGTAGTTACTGTATCTGACACTGGCATAGGCATCCCTGAGAAAATAATGGATAGGCTATTTGAACCATTCTTTACCACCAAACAGGTAGGTAAAGGAACGGGATTAGGTTTATCTATTAGTTATGGGATTGTCAAAGACTATGATGGAGCCATAGATGTAAAAAGTGAGGAAGGGATAGGTACTACCCTCATATTAAGACTCCCTGCTTACTTTACATGCTAGTTTTGGGGTTCTTTTATGCCAAAGGTCTTATTTATTCTTATTTATTGATGATGAAGAGGGGGGTATTTAAACTCAAGAAATGTCGGTGGTTACCGGCGCGCCCGGTAGGATTCGAACCTACGACCTGCGGATTAGAAGTCAGACATAGGGCACTTTTACCATTTTCTACCAAGTTACACCAAGGCATATTCTGCTAATTATTCCTAGCCTTTCCCCCCTACCCTACCCTCTACCAAATTCCACCAAATCCTACCTTTTATGTCAAACTATGGACACCTATATGGACACCAGAAATGCCTCAAAAAATGTCAAGGGTAAAGACAAAATATCAAAACAACCCGATTACCACCTCTGTCCCCCTAGGTTATTATGATAGCTTCGGATAATTTTCAATTTTTCAATTGTTAGACTACCCTAAGCATAAAGATAATAATAATGCGCATCACTTCACGGGCAAAGTCTTGCTTCCTTCACCACTCGTTTAATTATGACAATTTTAAGGTTAAATGTGGGGTGGAAAATTTTCAAGGATTATGGTAGGTATAACTATGCTTGGTAGGATAACCAAGGTCGATAAAAAGAGACAATTATTTACAAATTTTAACAATTATGATAATTATTTAAGTAATGAAACAGCCAATAAAAATCAGCAAAGATGCATCAGGC
>LJNA01000049.1 GCA_001304365.1 Syntrophobacter sp. DG_60
TATATAAAGAGGGATGTAATCCCTGAAGACGCCTCTAACTATCAAACTATATACGCAGAAAAGCCAGGGGCCATTGCTGCCCCCACTGCAGGATTACACTTTAGCCCTGAGATAATTGATACATTAAAGAAAAAAGGTATAGGAATTGTCCACATTACCATCCATATAGGCTATGGCACGTTTATACCAGTAAAGGTATCGGATATTCGTAAGCACAAGATGGAGAGTGAGTCATTTGAGGTATCAGAGGAAGCAGCAAAGTTTATAAATGATGGTATAAATGGTATAAAAGGAGGGAAGGAGATAATAGCAGTAGGCAGTACTACCACCAGGGCCTTGGAATACCTGGCTACTAAATATGGAAAGGTAATAGCAAAAAAGGGTATTTGTGACCTCTTTATTTATCCAGGCTATAGATTTAAGGTTATAAAAGGACTTATTACAAATTTCCATCTGCCTAAATCCACTTTAATTATGTTAGTCTGTGCATTTGCAAGTAGGGAATTAATCTTAAAGGCTTATCAAGAGGCTATAAATATGCAATATCGCTTCTATAGCTATGGAGATGCCATGCTCATCGTTTAATGTAGCATCTCTCGCTTAAAGAGTTGTAGCCAGTGCTCCTTGTGTTTAACTGACCCATCTTTCATAAATAGATTGAGCTTGACCATAAATTCACCCCAGCCTTCGGCCTCCAGTGAAAAATTAGATTCCCTGTTTGCTACTTTCACAATAGGGTTTGGGAAGGTGGGGTGAAGAATATATTCTACATATTCAATTTTATCAAGTTCAGAGGCTTCCCCCTCTAAATATATCTTCCATCTAAACCAACCTGGTCTTATCTCTATTGCCTCATTTCTTGTGATAATTTTCATCTTTAATCTCTAATATTATTGTCTTGGTTACATTTTAATATAATCTTTATCAGCTTAAAAGTCATTATCCCTAGACAAATTAGGCTTTATTGACAATAATGATAAAGTGCAATTTAAAATAGAGGCACAAGATGGAAATGCACGTGCAGGTCTGCTCATTACACCACATGGTGTCATCCATACACCCGCCTTTATGCCTGTAGGCACATTGGGTAGTGTGAAGTCCTTAACCTCAGAGGATCTAGAGACTATAGGGACAGAGATCATCTTGGCCAATACTTACCATTTATATTTGCGACCAGGGCATTTGCTCATAAAGAAATTTGGAGGATTACACAAATTTATGCATTGGGGAGGCCCCCTTTTGACAGATAGTGGAGGCTACCAGGTCTATAGTCTGGCTAAAAAAAGGGAGATAAAGGAAGAAGGGGTGGTTTTTAGGTCGCATATCAATGGTTCTTCTCATTTTCTTACCCCAGAGAAAGTAATAGGGGTTCAAAGCTACTTTGGTTCAGATATTATTATGTGCCTTGATGAGTGCCCACCTTATCCCATAGACTACAGTTATGCTGAAAGGTCCTTAAAACTTACAACAAAATGGGCAGGAGAGTGTAAATTGGCACATAAAAATTTAAATCAGTCCCTCTTTGGCATTGCTCAAGGAGGTTTTTATCCTGATTTAAGGAGAAGGGCTGCCTTATCTTTAATAGAGATAGGTTTTGATGGCTATGCCATTGGTGGCCTCTCTGTAGGGGAGCCTAAGGAAAAGACCTGGGAGGCAATAGAAATATGTAATGAGATGTTGCCAAAGGATAGACCTCGCCATGCTATGGGAATTGGTTTACCTGAAGATATTTTGGAGGCTGTCCTCCGTGGTATGGATATGTTTGATTGTGTAGTGCCCACCCGGCATGCTAGAACAGGCACACTATTTACCAGCTTTGGGGAATTAACCATCAAGAAGGCCCAATATA
This sequence comes from Syntrophobacter sp. DG_60, assembly GCA_001304365.1. The sequence continues at coordinate 1,850 of LJNA01000049.1, forward strand.
CTCAAGACGAACACCCTATCGATGAGGCATGTAATTGCTATGTATGTAGGCATTATAGCCGTGCCTATTTGAGGCACCTTTTTATTTCCAAAGAACTTTTGGCCTATAGACTAAATAGCTACCACAATGTTTATTATTATTTAAATTTTGTGAGACAAATAAGGCAAGCTATTCTTGATGGGCATCTTGCGGAATTTAGAAAAAAATTTTATGAAATGCGAAAAAGCTAAGGAGGAAAAAAATATGTTATTAAATTTTTCTAATCTGGCTTGGGCGATGGGACCTCCCCCTGAGGGACAAGGAGGGGGGAGTATGATAGGACCCCTTATTCCACTGGTCCTGATCTTTGTAATCTTTTATCTCCTACTAATTCGTCCTCAGCAAAAGCGTGCCAAAGAACATAAAGAACTAGTTAAGAACCTTAGACGGGGAGATTGGGTAATTACCCAAGGTGGGCTACGCGGGAAAGTAGTGAGTGTGACAGATACCATAGCTACCATAGAACTACCCCCTGACAATACCAAGATAAAAGTTACAAAAAATTATGTTGTTGGTTTAATCAGACCCGAAGAGCATAAGGAATAGATTATGAAGGGCCTCAGATGGCGCCTCTTTTTAATATTGGGCATCTTCTTTCTGACTTTGATGTACCTAATACCCTCTTTGACCCCCAAACTCCCAGTGTGGTGGGAGGATATTTTAACTACGAAGAAGATACAGTTGGGGCTTGACTTAAGGGGTGGTATCCACCTTGTTTTGGAGGTTCAAGCAGAGGAGGCAGTCAAGGCCACAGCAGACCGCTTGGCAGAAGATATAGAAAATCGGTTGAAAGAGGCAAAGATACCATTTCTGGCTGTAAAAAGAGAAGGCATTTCAGATATAAACATCCAATTAGTTAGAAAAAAGGATGTAGAACAATTTCATAATATGATTAAGAAGGAATACCCAGAGTTTAATTGGGTGGGGGTAGAAACAAAGGATAAAGTAAAGATTGTAAAGCTATGTTTAACAGGGAAGCGTGTGAGCCAAATTGAACATTTGGCAATTAGTCAAGCCTTAGAGACCATCCGCAATAGGATAGATGAGTTTGGAGTGACTGAACCCGATATTCGCGGTTGTGGTGGGCCACGCATTTTAGTGCAACTGCCAGGCATTAGAGACCCACAAAGGGCTATAACCATTATTGGAAAAACAGCTAGGCTGGAATTCAAATTAGTTGATGAAGCTCATAGTTTAGAAGAGGCATTAAGGGGCAATATTCCATCCGAGGATCAAATATTATATGAAGTCAGTGTAGATAAAAAGACAGGACAGCAAGTAGAAATCCCCTATTTATTAGAAGAAAGGACGTTGATTACTGGTGATTATATTTCAGATGCCCGGGTATTGATTGATCCAGAAATAAATGAGCCCTATGTGGGGATTTCTTTTAACAAGCAGGGGGCAAAGATTTTTGCCCAAATTACAGAAGAACATGTAGGACGTAGATTGGCCATTATATTAGATAATAAAATTCATTCTGCACCTGTAATCAGGGAAAAGATCCCGCACGGGGAGGCCAGGATTACTGGTGCCTTTACTTTAGAAGAGGCAAAAGATCTGGCAGTAGTGCTTAGGGCGGGTGCATTGCCTGCCCCTATTAAGATTTTAGAAGAAAGGACAATAGGGCCTTCTCTGGGAAAGGATTCTATCCGTAAGGGGTTTAAGGCCTCACTTATTGGGGGAGCTTTAGTGATGGTCTTTATGATGATTTATTATGCATTATCTGGGGCTATTGCAAACTTGGCACTACTTTTTAATCTTTGTCTTATAATGGCAGGTTTGGCAGCCTTTCAGGCAACACTTACCCTTCCAGGCATTGCTGGGATTGCTTTAATAATAGGGATGGCAGTGGATGCCAATGTGCTGATATTTGAGCGGATTAGAGAGGAGCTCCGTTTGGGGAAGACCCCACGTGCTGCCTTGGATACCGGCTATGGAAAGGCATTTTGGACTATATTTGATGCCAATATGACTACCTTAATTACTGCCCTTATCCTATTTCAATATGGGACAGGTCCGGTGCGTGGGTTTGCTGTAACCTTGTGCCTAGGCATTATTGCCAATATGTTTACTGCAATATTTATGACCAAGGTCATTTTTAACCTCTTGGTCTATAGACTCAAATTGAGGCATTTAAGCATCTAACATGGGTATAGAATTTATTAAACCAGGTATAAATATTAACTTTCTTGGCCAGAAAAAGTGGGCATCTGTTATATCTGCTTTATTCATACTTTTGGGAATTATTTCACTTATGGTCAAAGGTGGCCCAAGATATGGGATAGATTTTGCTGGGGGGACCATAATACAAGTGAGATTTGAAAAGCCTGTTTCTGCAGATGAGATTAGGAGCGGACTTAAAGAGATTGGCTTAGGTAGGAGTGCTGTGCAGCCATTTGGGCATGAAGGAAGTGAATATCTAATTCGTGCCCAAGAAACAAGCGAAGAATTAAAAAGATTAGCTGATGGAATAAAAGATATACTGGAAGAAAAATTGGGGAAAGGGGGTGTAGAAGTCAGGCGAGTGGAGATGGTTGGGCCAAAAGTAGGAGAAGATTTGAGAAGAAAGGCTCTTTTGGCCTTATTTTATGCAATTTTGGCTATTGGCATTTATATCTCAGGAAGGTTTGAAATGAAGTGGGGGATAAGTGCAGCAGTGGGTATTTCACTCCTGGCAATAGTCTATTTTCTATCCTTATTGGATGTCCCCTTGACCTTTTTGGTAATAGGGGCCTTTGTTACTACTTTAGTCTTATACATTATTCTAGATTTAAGATTTGCATTAGGGGCAGTAATTGCCTTGATTCATGATGTCTTTATTGCAGTAGGCATCTTTTCACTGATGGATAAAGAGATAGATTTGCCTGTTATTGCTGCCTTATTGACCATCATGGGTTATTCTCTGAATGACACCATTGTGGTATTTGACCGCATTAGAGAAAACTTACGCAAGTCCTATAAAGAAAAATTTTCCAATCTAATCAATCGGAGCATAAATGAGGTTTTAAGTAGGACTATTTTAACTTCAGGTACTACTTTATTGGTTTTAATGGCACTGTTTATTTGGGGTGGGGAGGTCATCCATAATTTCATATTTGCCCTTCTAATAGGGGTTATAGTGGGGACCTATTCCTCAATTTTTATAGCTAGTCCCATCTTGGTTGCCTTGGAGGAGAGGACACTTCTTTTTAAAACTGCTAAAGGATATAAACTAAAAGTAAAGTGAGAGGTAAAAAATATAATGGATAAAAAAATAAAGTTCTCTGGTTTTTTGTGTGTATTTTTACTCATGGTAATTATGTTTCCAAATATCTCTTTGGCAGAGGATTATTATAAGGTGAAAAGGGGAGATACTCTTTGGGATATATGTGATAAATACTATGGAGATCCACGACTTTGGCCTAAGCTTTGGCAAATTAACCCTCAAATTCCCAATCCCCACCTTATTTATCCTGGACAAGTACTACATTTAAGAGAAGTCCAGCCCGGTAAAGAAGCAATACAAGTTAAACCGAAAAAAGACGTTATTGACTTTCCCGAAGCCATAGAAGCAGTTGGCTATCTAAAGCCCAAACCCGAATCCTATGTCGGCAAAATTTTGAAGGCTAAAGAATCAGATAAAATTGTTTTAGGAAGAGGGGATTGGGTATTTTTAAAATTTAATAGAAAACTACCAAATGTGGATGAAAAGTACTTTATTTATCGAACCTCGGAAGTTCACCATCCAAAAACAGGTGAAAGAGGGTATGTGCATTGTATATTAGGAGTATTAAAGATAGAGAAAGTCCATGAAAAATTGGCGGAGGCAAAGATCGTCCGTAGTTATGATGTAGTTTATGTAGGTGATTATCTTATGCCCTACTGTCCTATTTCCAAGCGCATTGAAATATTAAAGGAAAGACCCCATGTTAAGGCCACCATTGTGGCAAGCAGAGAAAATGCAACAGAGATAGGTTGGCCTCATATTGTTTACATAGATGCAGGGATTGAAAGGGGCATCAAAATAGGCCATATACTGGATGTATACCGCAAACAGTCCCCACCCCTTCCTTTGGCATATCTGGGGAGGTTGCTTATAGTTTATGTTACAAAAAATAGCGCAACGGCCTTTATATTAAAATCAATACAACCGTTTCATTGTGGAGATATAGTAAAATAGACAAAACTCGATTAAAGAAGATAAATGGAAATTGGTAGGAATTAAGAGGTTAATGGAGAGAATATCAAATCCTAAAAATGACAAATCAAGTCCAAAGTCTATAAGTTTAAAGCTTCAAGTGTTAAGTTTTAAGTAGAGAACAAAGGCAAAACAGGAAGGAAAGACAGGAAAGGAAACTTAAAACTTAATACTTAAAACTATTTTATGCATAGAGAGCTAAGATGAAGCTATCCGCAACCATCAGTAAAGAGCCAGATTATCAGGATTGGCTTGCCCTAAGTTTTATTCCTGGTTTGGGGCAACGTACGTATTTAAAGTTATTAAAAGAATTTAGGCATCCAAAGCAGATATTTTCGGCAGAAGAGAAAGAATTAAGAAGTTTTGGTTTGAGTGAAAGGCTCATAAGGGATATAAAGGGCTATGACTGGCGTAAAGAGGTAGAAAGAGAACTCAATAAGCTCTCTAATTTAAACATTAAATTTATTACCTATTATGATTGTAGCTATCCTGCTCTTCTTAAGGAGATTTATGCCCCCCCTCCTTTCCTCTATGTAAAGGGAGATTTAGGGATACTTAGTAGTCCAATGGTTGCTATAGTGGGATCACGTTTGGCTAGTGTATATGGTCTTAAGGCCACTACCTGTCTGGCTTCTGAGCTTTCCAACTTCGGCATCACCATAGTAAGTGGTTTGGCAAGAGGCATCGATACTGCTGCCCACCAAGGGGCAATTAGGGCCGGGGGAAGGACCGTCGCGGTTCTGGGTTGTGGAGTAGATGTGATTTATCCACGTGAGAATAAAAAACTTTATCAGAGGATCTCTGAGATTGGGGCATTGATTTCAGAATTCCATTTCGGAACACCTCCAGAGGCACAGAATTTTCCTATCAGGAACAGGATTATTAGCGGCATTTCTTTAGGTGTAATAGTAGTAGAGGCAGCAAAGAGGAGTGGCTCTTTAATTACTGCTAGGCTGGCCTTAGAACAAGGGCGTGAGGTGTTTGCTGTACCTGGTCAGATTGATTCATTTAGAAGTGAAGGCACACATAAACTCATTAAACAAGGGGCGAAATTGGTGGAGAAGGTAGAGGATGTTTTAGAAGAAATTGGCCAATTTTATGATTCCTCAAAGATTAAAACAGAGGAAACAGTTCCATTAAATTCAGGAGAAAAGGAGATTTGGACATTATTGGATACACCAAAATATTTGGACGAATTGGCCCAGACATTGGGTAGGCCTGTAGGGGAAATTTCATCAAAATTGATGACTATGGAGGTAAAGGGCTTAGTGAAAGAACTACCTGGAAAACAATATGTAAGAAAGTGGTAAGTTATTAGTTATTCAGAAGATACTAAGAGGTCATGATTCAAATAATTAATCAAACAAAGGGAATGAAAATATGAAGGGAAGATTGTTGATTGTGGAATCTCCCACTAAGGCAAGGACATTAAGCAAGTATCTTAGAGGATTTGAAATTGAGGCTACATTAGGGCATATAAAGGATTTGCCCAAAAATACACTAGGAGTAGATACGGATCATAATTTCAAGCCTATTTATATAATAATTCCAGGGAAAGAGAAGGTTGTCAAAAGATTAAAGAAAGTAGCTCAGAGGTCAAAGGAGATTTACTTAGGCCCTGATCCAGATCGTGAAGGAGAGGCCATTGCCTGGCATGTAGCAGAAGAGTTAAACGGCAAAAGGGCTATAAAGAGGGAATTATTCCACGAGATTACCCCTAAGGCTATAAGGGAGGCCATTCAATCCCCTACAGAATTGAATGAAAATAGGTTTAATTCACAACAAGCCAGGCGCATCTTAGATCGGCTAGTAGGCTATAAGATCTCACCACTTTTGTGGGAGAAGGTAAAACGTGGGCTTTCTGCAGGCCGTGTTCAGTCTGTGGCCTTAAGGCTTGTATGTGAAAGGGAACGTGCCATTCAAAAATTTTGCCCCAGAGAATATTGGGAGATTATAGCAAAACTTGGGGGACAGACACCACCTGCTTTTGAAGCAAAGCTCATTCAGTCCCATGGAAAAAAAATTAATATTCCTACAGAAGAACAGGCCCATAAAATAGTAGGAGCACTGAAGGGGGAACCCTTTTTAGTTTCAAAGGTAACCTTTGATAGGAAAAAACGCTACCCCCCTCCTGCCTTTACCACTAGCAGACTCCAGCAAGAGGCGGCAAGAAGTTTAAAATTTACTGCTCAAAAGACCATGCTCATTGCCCAACAACTCTACGAAGGCATCCCATTAGGAAAACAGGGGCACATTGGCCTAATTACTTACATGCGTACCGATTCAGTAAGAGTTGCCCGTTTTGCTATAGATGAAGCAAGAAAATTCATAAATGCCCATTTTGGAAAGGATTATCTTCCGAAAGCCCCTCATATTTATAAAAATAAAAAACACGTTCAGGATGCCCATGAGGCCATCAGGCCAACATCTGTTTATAGAACACCTGAGGCTGTAGCCCCTTATGTTAATAAATCTCAATACGCACTTTATGAACTTATATGGAAGAGGTTTTTGGGAAGTCAAATGAGTCCTGCTATATATGACCAGACCACTATTGATATTAGTGCAGGTGAATATCTATTTCAGGCAAAGGGAAGTGTACTGGCATGGCCTGGATTTAAGCATTTGTATAAGGAAAAAGAGGAGTTAGTTTCATTACCACCACTAAAAGAGACAGAGGTGCTCAAGGTAAAAGAGATTGTCCCTGAGCAACACTTTACAAAACCACCAGCACGCTATAGCGAGGCCACTTTGATTAGGGAATTGGAAGAAAAGGGCATAGGTCGTCCTAGTACTTATGCTGTAATCATTTCTACAATATTGGAAAGGAACTATGCAGGCAAAGAAAAGGGACAATTTAAACCTACAGAATTAGGATTTCTAGTCACTGACCTATTAGTAGAGAATTTCCCTGATATTATGGATGTATCCTTTACTGCCCACCTAGAAGATGAACTAGATGAGATAGAAGAGGGGAAGGTAAGGTGGGTAGAAACACTAAGAAAATTTCACAAAGTTTTTAAGGCAAATCTAAAAAAGGCTCAAGAGAGCATGGCAACTATAAAATCAAGTGGTTTACCTACAGAGGTTATCTGTG
>LJNA01000050.1 GCA_001304365.1 Syntrophobacter sp. DG_60
AGACGGTATTTATTCTATCTTTTCCCGTGATCCCCGAGTGTTGTTCATCTCTATTCATCAAGATCCCCGGACCCTTTACCCCGGAACAGGATTTGTTCATCAAATAGGAGAAATGGAGGGCGAAGGTTATTCAGTAAATGTGCCCCTCCTTCCTGGAACAAGTGATGTAGCTTATAGATATGTGCTGGATAATATTTTCATTCCCTTAGCTAGAGAGTTTCGGCCAGAATTGATATTAATGGTAGATGGTAGTGACCCACACTTTACTGACAGAATAACCCAGATGGCATTGACACTTGAAGGAATTTATATGATTGGCCAGGTAGTAAGGAACACCGCTGATGAGGTATGCCAGGGCAAGGTAGTGGATTTTCCAGGATCAGGTTACAGTTATAAACCTGAGATAGTATCTATGGGGTGGCTGGCATCTATCGCCGGTGTAACTGGGATTGAGTTTGAAATCGATAAGCCTATCCCACTTCCTCATAAACTTAAAAGAGATCAGTGGATGTTGGAAACCAAGCTGATAGTAAAAGCAGTGCAAGAAAAACTTGCTCCCTTTTGGAAATGCTTTAACAAAAGTACTCAACACCTAGAGCAGAGGGTAGTCATAACCGAGATAGTTCCTTTAAAATAGTCTTGCAAGTAATTGCAAAATCTTCTTTAACCTTGTTTTTATTTTATTTGCTTATATTTTTCCTAGGGGCATGCATTGGTAGCTTTTGTAATGTCTGTATCTACAGACTACCTAAAGGGCTTTCTATAATATGGCCTTCCTCCTATTGCCCTGTTTGTAAAAATCCTGTTAAAATCCGGCACAATATACCTATTTTAAGCTTTATCCTGCTTAGGGGTAAATGTGCCTATTGTGGGAATCCTATCTCTATTTATTATCCATTTGTAGAGGCAATAAGTGGTCTAACTTATTTATTTTTGTTTAAAAAATTTTATTTTCAATATGAATTTTTTGTTTATGTCTTGTTTTTTACAGCATTTATTATCCTTGCTTTCTGTGCCTTAAAATCTGATTTTATTTCACTTTATATTACCATCCCTGGAATAATCTTGGGTCTTATATTTATCAAATCATGGCAAGGGTTGGCCTTTGGTTTCCTATTTTCTCTTTTTCTTTACCTCATAAAGCAATCAGAAAGAAAGAATATCCCCCTCTTTATGTTTTTTGGCAGTGTAATGGCAAATAAGACAATAATTATATGTATTCTTGCTCTTCCATTTTATCTTTTCTTTAAGTGGCGATTAAAGAAGAATGCCTTCCCACTTTTTCTTCTGATTTTCTCTCTTTATTTTGTTTTGTGTTGACAAATGATACTTTTTACCTATGATATGATGAGATTATGTCAGGGAGTGCTCAAAGAGACGTAAACGTCTTACATGTGGCCTTTTCAGCCCACCGATTAGAGGCTATTCCATTTTATGAAAAGGCATGGAAAGCAAGCGATTTTATCATTTTGGAAGAGCCACCACATCCCTTATTTAAAAGGATGTGGGCAGGGGAGATTGCAATAGAGGAATACCTTAACGCCGTAGAGCCATCTTTCCCTGCCTTTTCTTTAGCTAGCTGTAAATTAATTCAGCAACTTTATTCTAGAAGTAAGCAAATAGAACAAATTGATCCCTATTTAGAAAAATTAATTAAAATCTATCAATTGATAGAAGAAAAAAAGACCCCACAGGAAATTAAACAAACACCTGGTTTAACAGAGGTCTATAAAGCAGAACACTTAGCTTCTGGTAGGCTTATTGCCTATTATCAAGCAGTTCTAGGTGAATTTGATCAGGCAGTAGCCGCAGTCAAGGAATTTGCTCAAGCAGATGCCAAAAGGATTGCCCTAAGAGATAGAATGAGGGCCAAAGCAATCACTGAATATCTGGCCGATAAAAATGGTCATGCCTTCGTAGAAACAGGTTATATCCACCTATTTTTGCCTTATTATCTTTGTCAAATCTTACCAGGAAAATGGAAGATTCATGCCCATTTTTTACTAGTTACCCCTGCCCGTAAGTTGGCTAAAGAGATTTTAGGAAAACCACTTCCTTATCCCTTGGTACCTGGTGATATGCTTACACTTTGGTATATTGGTAAAAAGAAGATAAATAAAGAATGGGAAGATTTGTTTACAGCGCGGGTTCTGATATACAATAAGCTCATTAGTACAGAGGAACTACGTCCCACAGACCATGTACCTTATCCCCATCTTACAGAGGGATTTAAAATCAAGGCTATGCTTAGAAAACTTGATTATAATGACTGCGCCCGCTTGTTTAAAATCATTAAATGGCTACCAAGGGAAAAAGCATGGACAGTACTAAAAAAGATATGTCCATCTTAGTGTAGATTTTATCTATTCTAAAAAGTTGACATCCATTAGGGCAAAATGCTATGAAAAATTGTGACAAGTGGATTGGCATTTGTTTTTGGGGCAGTTATAGGTAGTCTATTAAATATCTTTATATATTGCTTGCCACATAATCAATTTATTTCCCCATTTTTTTGCCCATACTGTAAAAATAGTCTCAAGTGGTATAAGAATATTCCTATTTTAGGCCTTTTTCTCATAAAAGGGCATTGTAATCATTGCAAAAAGCCCCTTTCCTGGCAAATCCCTTTAGTGGAAACCTTAACGGCCTTATTTACTTTAGGAGTATATTTAAAGTATGCCCTTTGTCTTCTTTTTTTTGTCTATATTATCTTAGGATATAGCCTCATAATAGTTGCCTTTATTGATTTAAGATGGAAAATCATCCCTGATGTCATTACCTTACCTGGCATATTCCTTGGTATTCTTGCTAGTTTTTTATTGCCAGAGATTACCTTTAAAGAAGCTACCTTGGGAGCCATAATAGGGGGTGGAGGTTTATATCTATTCGCCTTAGGATACTACATATTGACTAAAAGGGAGGGGATGGGCGGAGGAGATATCAAACTCCTAGCTATGATAGGTGCATTTTTGGGGTGGAAAGCCCTACTACCTGTTATATTCCTAGCATCTCTTTTTGGTACTGTAATTGGTCTAACTATTATGATATGGAAAAAGAAGGACCGCTATCTAGCTATTCCATTTGGCCCATTCTTGTCATTAGGCGCCCTAATTATTCTCTTTAAACCCCAGCTATTTTGGTAGACCAATATTTCATATTGAAGTAGTTAAGCTAAGTACTAGCTTGACAGGTTATATTTAACAGTATTATATATATTTATCTATGCACGATATACTTACTTTTGTAGGTCTTTTTGCTGCTTGGTTTTGCCTTATGCGGTGGGTATTGCCCAAGCTTGGGATCAAAACGTGAATAAGCACTGCGTGTAAATGGCGGGCGCCTGACAAAAAACAATAGTTGTTTTGGGTCATTTCCAACCAAAAAAGATGTAGATGCCACTTGCAATTGTAGTCTCTCTCTTTCCTGAAAAAAAAGTAAGAGCATAAAGTTTAGGGCCATCACCTTATATGCCTCCATTTTTTTTACAGGAGAAGGTTATACCAAAGAATTTGTCTTGACAGGAATGGCAAAATGGCTTTTAATAAAAAAAACTGGGGGACATTATGTATGCAATAGTGAAAACGGGGGGGAAGCAATATTGGGTTGAGCCAGGCAACATAATTAAGATAGAAAAAATTGATGGAAATATAGGAGAACCTATGGTATTTAAGGAGGTATTGTTAGTAGGAGGTGAAGGACAACTTAGGATTGGAAAACCCCATCTGGAAGGTATCCAGGTAAAAGGCACAATTTTGGCGCAAGGACGCAGCAAGAAGATTGTTGTATTTAAATTTAGAAGGCGCAAGCGATATAGAAAGAAGATGGGTCATAGGCAATATTTCACATCTATAAAGATTGAAGAAATAAAGGAGGAGGGTGATGGCACATAAAAAGGCAGGCGGTAGTTCTCGCAATGGCCGGGATAGCATAGGAAAGAGGCTTGGTATCAAGCGATTTGCTGGCCAATTTGTAAGGGCAGGTAATATTTTAATCCGCCAAAGGGGAACCAAGGTTCATCCTGGATTCGGTGTAGGTGTAGGTAAGGATTATACACTATTTGCCAAGATTGATGGGATTGTAGCCTTTGAGCGAATGAGCCGGGACAAAAAAAGGGTCAGTGTCTATCCTACAAATGTCTAAATGCGCTTTGTTGACGAAGCTAAGGTATATGTTAAGGCCGGAGATGGAGGCCGAGGTTGTATCAGCTTTCGCCGTGAAAAGTACGTCCCAAAAGGTGGCCCTGATGGTGGTGATGGCGGAAGAGGAGGAAATGTAATCTTTAAGGCTACTCACCCTATTCACACCCTCCTAGATTTTAAATACCGACAGCATCTAAAGGCCAAAAGTGGACATCATGGCAAAGGAAAAGGAAAGAAGGGAAAGGATGGAGATGATTTATTGACTTTAGTACCTTTAGGTACTGTTATAAAAAATGCAGAAACGGGAAAAATAATAACAGACTTAACAAAAGATAGTCAAGAGGTAATAGTAGCCCATGGAGGGAAAGGAGGACGAGGAAATATACACTTTTTAAGCCCCACCCATCAGGCCCCACGTTATGCAGAGCCAGGCGAGAAAGGTGAAGAGCTTTGGCTCAATTTGGAATTAAAAATCCTAGCAGATGTAAGCTTAATAGGAAACCCAAATGTAGGAAAATCTAGTTTAATTAAAGCCCTTTCTAATGCTAAACCAAAAGTAGCCCCTTATCCATTTACTACATTAACCCCACAATTAGGGGCAGTAGAAGTAGAAGGGTTTTTGCCCTTTGTGGTAGCGGAAGTACCAGGGCTACTTGAAGGAGCGCATAGAGGCATAGGATTGGGGCTATATTTTTTAAGACATATTGAAAGGAGCTTAATTATAGCCTATGTTTTAGATGCTAGTTGCATTGTTTCAGATAATCCTTTAATGAATTTAGATGTGCTAAATGCTGAGGTTAAAGCTTATAATTCTAATTTGTTACAAAAGAGGAAAGTTGTAATTATTAATAAAATAGACCTACCTGAGGGAAGGAGCAATCTGGCCTTGATTGTAAAGGCACTGAAAGAGCGCAATTTAAACTTTTGGGCTGTATCGGCATTGAAGAAACAAGGGATTAAAGAACTAAAAAAGGGGTTAGCTAAAGAGGTAGACAAAATCAAATATGAAGGACTTAGCTAGAAAGGCTATTTGTGATCGGACAAAAAGGTTAGTTATTAAGGTAGGCAGTAGTGTAATTACGGCTGAAAGAGGGATAAATTTAAATATAATTAATCATTTGAGTGATGAAATTTCGCTACTGAAGGCAGGAGGACGGGATGTTTTACTTGTATCTTCAGGGGCTATTGCATCTGGAGTGAAAAAGATGCGATTGAAAAGGCGCCTTACCTCGTTGCCGGAGCAGCAAGCCATTGCAGCCATTGGTCAAGGGGGGCTGATTCAGGCCTATGAGGAAAAATTTGCCCAATATGGGCAACGTGTAGCCCAAATCTTGCTTACTCGCGATGACTTGGCCAACCGTCATCGTTACCTAAATGCCCGCAACACCTTATTCACCCTTCTTAAGTGGGGGGCAATCCCTATTATTAACGAAAATGACACAGTGGCTGTGGAGGAAATCCGGTTTGGCGATAACGATCAAATAGCTGCCTTGGTTACAGGGATGATGGAGGCTGATTTACTCATTCTACTTACAGACATAGACGGTCTTTATGACAAAGATCCTAGGAGTCATCCTGATGCCCACCGCTTGCCTTTGATAGAAAAGATTGATGCTGGGATAAAAAAACTTGCAAATGGTATTCCCAGTCGTTTAGGGCGTGGAGGAATGGCAAGCAAGATCCAAATAATTAAAGATATAACAGGATTAGGGATTCCTGTATTTGTGGCCAATGGAAAAGAACCCCTTATCTTACGCAAGATATTTTCTAGTGAGGATGTAGGCACATTGTTTCTACCTCAACCTACCCGTTTCCCTATACGCAAGCACTGGATTGCTTCTTTAAAACCGAAAGGGGAAGTTATGATAGATGCAGGGGCAGTAAGGGCCTTAACCTATGATGGGAGAAGTCTACTGCCTTCGGGCATAAAATTGGTTAAAGGGACATTTCAAGTAGGGGACCCTGTATGTTGTGTAGATGAAAATAACCGCTGGATGGGGATTGGATTGGTAAATTATACTTCTAGCGATTTAAAAAAGATCAAGGGATTAAATACCTCTGAAATTGCTAAAGTATTGGGTTTTAAGGATTATGATGAGGTAATCCATCGAGACAATCTATTTGTAATAAAACCCGATTAAAAACTTATCAAAATGCAGTTAATCCTTAATTTTACGAAAGATCTCAAAATCAATATTTATTCTATCTTTATAGCCAACTAGTTTATCATACCAATTACGCAATAGCCTTAATGCATCAGGAGAAATAAGATGGAGCTCCTTAAAGTCAACCACAACGTTCTCATGCCCTTTCTTCATAACTTTAGAGACACGGTCTAAAAACTTCTTGGCCACCTTTTTATCCATAGCGCCTTCTACCTTGATAAACAAGGTTTGTAGATAAGTGTCTTTAAATGTCTCCATCCTGAAAAATTTCTTGGCTCTAGCCCTTATTTCAGAGGAGGTCTCCCTAAAGGTGGGCATTAAGTCCCTTACATCTTTTAAAGGCAAAGAAAAGTTTAACTTATCTACTAATTTTGCATATATAGAAATATGCCCTTTTGGTCCTTTATAACAGAGTCTCCTAAATGCATAATTTAGTAAAAAATTAGGAACAAGCCTCCTCATTGGAAAAGATAAAATCCGTTTTAAAATAGAGGGGTGACTGTAAGTCTCACGGAATGCCCACCAAAATCCCTCTTGGAGTGCCTCTGCTGACATAAACTTCGGCTTAAACACTGCATTGGCCGCATTATACTTCTCCCAGCTTTTATGAATCAGCCTTCCTTCCTTTTCAAATCTATCAAATAAAGGGGTACCTGGAATAGGCGTCAATATAAAATAAACTGGCAATTCTATATGATTTCTCTCACAAAATCTTACGGTGCTTTCAAATACCCCCTCATCGTCATAATCTAAACCATAGATAAAACTTCCAATCATTGAGATGCCATAGTCATGTATTTTCTTTATAGTATCTTCCAGCCTGTCTGCCTTATTTTGGGTCTTGTGCACTGCACAAAGATTCCTCTGAGAGAGGGTCTCTATACCAAAAAATAATGCATAACAGCCACTTTTAGCAGCCAATCTCAATAGCTCTTCATCATTGGCAATGGTAAGGCTACTTTGACCTCCCCACTTTATACCTAAAGGGGCCAATTCTCTGAATAATTCTTTTGCATATTTCGGGTTTCCTACAATGTTATCATCTACAAATGTAATAACGCCTTCATCTAGTCCTTTTACCTCTTCAACCACTTCATCTACTGGACGGCAGCGATAAGTACGACCAAAAAATTGAGTGACAGCGCAAAACTCACACCTAAAAGGGCATCCCCTTGTCGCCTGAAGTGTATTCACTGTAGAATAGCAATCCCTTTTTAAGAGCTCCCTCCTTGGAGTGGGCATATTTTTAAAATTACATAACTTTTTTGCCTTATAAAATGGCTTAAGCTCACCCGATTCAAAATCTTCTATAAGCTTAGGCCAAACCTCTTCGGCCTCCCCAATGACTACTGCATCTACATGCTGTTTTGCCTCTTGGGGTAAACCTGAGGCATGAATACCACCCATCGCTACAGGAACTCCCCGCTCTCTAAACCTTCTGGCAATCTCATAAGCCCTCTTTGCATGCATAGTCATGGCAGTGATGCCTACTAAATCTACATCCTCATCAAAGTCTATTTCATCTACATTTTCATCTGTAATAGCTACTTCTACCCCTTTTGGGGTTAAAGCAGCCAATGTAGTAAGGCTTAATCTGGCAAACCAGTAGTTTTTTATATCCTTCTTATCTTGAATAAGGTAATTCTCTTCCTTATAAGCTGGATCAATCAATCTGATCTTCATATCAAACTCCTTTTAAATTTGTTAAAAAATAGTCTACATTTTTTATAAAGCCTTGTAAAGTAAAAAATCTCTAATTTAAAAAATTTTGCTCTTGCCTTGTTTAATTCAATGGGTTATGTTAATATTTTTCCTGTGAAAGACCATTATTATTTTATGTCTATGGCCTTAGAACAGGCATATCGGGCAAATGGAGAAGGGGAAGTGCCAGTGGGTGCAGTTATTGTGAAAAGGGGTGAGGTAATTGCAAAGGCATATAATCAAGTAATAAAAAGAAATGACCCTACAGCACATGCAGAGATTTCGGCTCTAAGAGAGGCAGCTTCTATATTGAAAAATTATCGACTAATAGATACCATATTGTATGTAACAGTTGAACCTTGCTTGATGTGTGGGGGTGCTTTAATTCAAGCACGTGTAAATAAACTTATCTTTGGTACATTTGACCCTAAGATGGGTGCATTTGGCTCTATATACAATTTGGCTGAAGATAAAAGGCTTAATCATCGGATAGAGGTTGAATCCGGAATATTAGAGGAAGAGTGTTGTCAATTGATAAAAATTTTTTTTAAAAAAAAGCGGAGGGGTACCGAAGAGGCCATAACGGGGTCGACTCGAAATCGACTTGTCCTGTGATAAGGGCACGTGGGTTCGAATCCCACCCCCTCCGCCAAGGGAGAGATGCCCGAGTGGCTTAAGGGGCACGACTGGAAATCGTGTGTACCCTAAAAAGGTACCGTGGGTTCAAATCCCACTCTCTCCGCCAGATTAAAAAGAGCTGGTAGCTAAGCCTTACAACGGAAGGCTTGCAAACCCCGCTAGGCCCGGAAGGGAGCAACGGTAAGCAAATACCTCCGTGTGTAAGTAACTGGCTATCAGCTAAATTTTAAAAATGTCTTATTTAGTTCTAGCTAGAAAATGGCGCCCTCAGAGTTTTTATGAAGTAGTAGGCCAAGATCCTATCAGCAAAAGCTTACAAAATGCACTGAAATATAACCGTCTACCTCATGCCCTCTTATTTTGTGGGCCAAAAGGTGTAGGCAAAACCACAATGGCTCGTAT
>LJNA01000051.1 GCA_001304365.1 Syntrophobacter sp. DG_60
AGCACAAAAGCAAAGCATTTTTAAAATTCTTATTTTTCTCTGCGTCCTCTGTGCACTCTGCGGTGAACGATTACAAATAATCATATAAAAATAATATTTTTTGTCAAGCTTTAACTTCTGGTAGAAGTTTATTCCAAAGGCTATCTTATTGCTTTTAAACGCAGAAGGTGGTCTGCCAGTACAAGCCTTACCATGGCCTCACATACAGGGACAATCCTTGGGATGGCAGATACATCGTGGCGGCCCTTTACGGATATCTCACCTACCCTGCCATGAATATCTATAGTTCTTTGAATTTTCTCAATGGAAGGGATGGGTTTAATAGCCGCACGCAGGATGATTTCATCTCCATTAGAGATACCTGCCAAGATACCACCTGCATTATTTGTCAAAAATCCATCTGGTGTAATTTCATCATTGTTTTCAGAGCCCAGCATCTCTGCTGCCCTAAAACCTGACCCAATCTCTACCCCCTTTACTGCCCCAATAGACATCATTGCCTTAGCCAAATCTGCATCTAGCTTGTCAAATACAGGTTCACCTAGGCCAGGAGGGCATCCTGTGGCCAATACCTCTACTATCCCACCAATGGAATCCCCCATCTCTTTTACTTCAGGAATACGCCTTTCCATAAGCCCATATGCCTCTTTATCACAGCAAAAAAGTGGGTTTTTATAAATAAAATCTAGATCCCTCTCCTTTGCTCGAATTCCCCCTAGGGCCACGGTATATGCTATTACCCTAATTCCCTCAGTATCTAAGACTTTTTTTGCAACTGCCCCAGCAGCTACCCTTGCCACGGTCTCCCTTCCTGATGCCCTTCCTCCTCCTTTCCAATCCCTTATCCCATATTTTTTAAAGTAGGTAAAATCTCCATGCCCTGGACGAAACAAATCCTTAATAGGTTCATATTTGGTACTATCTATATCTTTATTAAATATTACCAAGGTGATAGGGGTTCCAGTGGTCTTTCCTTCAAATGTGCCAGAAAGTATCTCTACCTTATCTGGTTCTTTGCGTGGGGTAGTAAGTCTTTTTCCAGGGGCTCTCTTATCTAATTCCCTTTGAATATCTGGCTCATTTAAAGGCAAATTTGGTGGGCAACCATCGATAATTACCCCTAAGGCTATACCATGTGACTCACCAAAGGTAGTAATGCAAAAGCATTGCCCAAATGAATTGCCTGGCATAATTGTCTCCTTAATTAGTTTATTATAAATATAATACCACCATGTAGAAACTTGACAATAATTGGCTAAATTGATAGTAGCTAAAATATGCCAGCAAATCTACCTCCTGAATATTTTCAAGCAGAAAGGAAGTATCGTCAGGCAAAAACCCCCCAAGAAAAGGTTTTGGCTTTAGAAGAGATGCTAATGATTATGCCAAAGCACAAGGGCACTGACAAATTAAGGGCAGCCTTGCGCCGAAAGATTGCTAGGTTAAAAGATGTCATTACTTTAAAAAAATACAAAGGTGGAAGGAGAGCAAGCTATTGTATAGATAAAGAAGGCGCTGGGCAGGTAGTCATAACTGGCCTGCCCAATGTAGGAAAATCCAGCTTGCTTAGGGCAGTTACTAGGGCAAGTCCAGAGGTGGCAGATTATCCATTTACTACACGTACCCCAACCCCGGGGATGATGGATTATGAAGATATCGGTATACAGTTGGTGGATACCCCACCCCTTAGTGAACTGGCAGAATCATGGTTTATGGATATTTTAAAAAGAGCAGATTTATTGCTTATTATGCTAGATTTAACGGACGATCTACTTAGACAGTGGGAAGAAACATTTAAACTTTTAAAGACATTTAAAATCATTCCAAAGGGTATTTTACAAGATGAATATGGCTTTACTACAAAAAAGGCTGTAGTTACCTTAAATAAACAGGATATGCCTGAAGTAGCAGAGAATTTATCCATTTTTAGAGAATTTTGGGATTTGGATTTGCCCTTAATATCTATCTCTGCCAAAAAGAATGAAAATTTAGATTTGCTGGGAAAACACCTTTATCAAGCCTTAGACATTATAAGGGTATATTCTAAGACCCCTGGGAA
Organism: Syntrophobacter sp. DG_60; assembly: GCA_001304365.1. The sequence continues at coordinate 2,060 of LJNA01000051.1, forward strand.
AAAGCCTGATTTAAACGAACCTTATATTTTAGAAAAAGGGAATACTATTTTAGACTTGGCTGAAAGGGTGCATAAAGAAATTGCTGCTAAGCTTAAATTTGCCAGGATATGGAATGAAAAATTAAATGGCCTCCGTGTAGAAAAGAATTATGTCCTTTGGGATAAGGATATTGTAGAGTTAAGGATATAAGTAGTTTTTTGGGTTTACTTGGTTTTTTGGGTTTACACGGTTTTAACCCAATAAACTCAATGAACTCAAGAAACTCAATGAACCTTTGCATTTGGATTTTGACATTTGGGCTTTAAGATACGGATGTTGAGATCATTCATCAAAAGGCTGAAAGCTGATCTGTGATGGCTAAATGCTTACTATGAATCTTCCAGAGACTGTAAAGTTAATTAATGAAAACGGCTTATATTACTTGGTTTTTCCTGGCCTTAAATCCTTCCCTTTAAGACATGCAATCTTTACCCGCTTAGGGGGATGTAGTGAGGGACCTTATCACAGTCTAAATGTAAGCCATGATGTAGGAGATATGGTTAGTTGTGTAGAAAAGAACCTTCAAAAGATAAAGGCATTTCTAGAGGCAGATCATTTGGTTTGGGCAAAACAAGCCCATGGGAAAGGAGTATTGGTAATTAAGGATAAGAGCCAGTTAAGTAGGGGTTATATAGGATTTGATGCCTTAGTGACCAATCAACCCAGGGTAGCCTTATTGGTTAAACTGGCTGATTGTCAGGCCATTTTTCTCTATGATAGTTTTAGAAAGGTCATTGCAAACATCCATTGTGGATGGAGGGGAAATATTCTTGATATTATTGGAATCAGTATCAAAACCATGATTAGGGAGTTTGGCACTTCGCCTTCAGACCTGTGGGCAACTATTAGCCCTTCTTTGGGGCCTTGTTGCAATGAATTTAAAGATTATCAAAAACAACTGCCAAGATCATTTTGGCCTTATCAGATAAGGCCTAATTATTTTAATTTTTGGGAGATTTCTATAAATCAGTTGATAAATGCAGGTATCCCATACTCCCAGATTGTATTAGCAAAAATATGCAGTGCTTGCCTCCCACTATTTTTCTTTTCTTACCGCCGGGATAAAAGAACAGGCCGTTTTGGTGCAGTAATTATGTTAAAAGAATTCTAACCCGCTAAGCCAAATAGCTCTATGCTTTGGCGTAGGGAAAGAAAAAAGAATTTTTTCCAGGCAGGTTAAAAAATGCAGATAGATTAAATAATTTAGGGAAAAATAACCCAAGAACCCATCCTTTGTAAAGGTCTCTATCCTTGCTTTGTCTGTCGTTTTTATCTCAATAAAACTCTATCCCTGTTTGGAAAAATTTGCCTTCTTTTGTTTCTACCTCTTTTGCCCATACTACCTTGCCACGAGTAATAACCGATGGGAAGGGAAGGTTGATTTCTAAATCCATCACCCTATCCTTTGGGAATTTTTCCAGAAGAAGGAGGCGTATTCCCCCCTCACTGATATCCACACTCCTAGCCTTTACAGGCAGCCAATCACTATGTTTACCTCCTACCTCCACAAAGATAGGCACCCTTGGAAATTTTCTTCTCTCTTCTCCCATACCAGCACCTCTACCAGTTTTTGGCTTAGAAAACCAAAAAAACCAACCTACAACTTATCTTATATTTATAGGAGAAAGTAACACAATTTTCAAGAGGCTTCCACTATATATTTCAAATTCTTTTAGGCTTACAGGTGAAATTGCTTGATTGCATGTTCTATAAATGGTGAATGAGTGATTATGGTAACTTTGGCCTAAAATTGTCTTAATCAAAAATTAAGGCATATTGTTCCCAAAGATGGATTTAGAAGCTTTGTTAATTTGCCTTTTTTAAAACTAGTCCCTGAACAACTATTCACTCTGTAATATTGACCACTACGGTATCATAATACCCACTATCCCATGTAACATTTCCATCCATAACGGTATCAACACCAAAATAAAGTGTATATGTGCCTGCCGGAAGTCTTGAGACAGGCATATTTTTTAACACCTCAAATGAATCTAGATAAAATAGGTGGCCCTGATATGCTGGTACCCAATCAGTTGTCCAACCGTCAAAGGTATAGAAATAAAGCCCAAACGGGGTATCTGCTGCCAGCCACCAGTCGGCATTTTCTGTTATGTCATTATTATCTAGTAATACACTAACAGTTAGTATATCTGATTGACCTAGTGTTATTGGCCCATCTGAGCCATTTACTTTGATGTCAGGGATGGGCACTGGCGGCCCTGTATAATATTCATCTGCACCTATATCTGGTGCTGCACCCTCAATCCTTGGGTCTCTTTCAAAATCTGCTGCTGGAAGCTCTGGTGCATTCGGGTCTCCTGCATCTATGCAGGGAGAACCTGCTTGTAAGCGATAATCATTATTTGCTGGGTCAACAAAAAGTGGGTCTTCATTATTCAAATTGGTTGGGTCAATGGTAAACGGTATCTCAATGTAAATCCCCTCAATGCTCTGGTCAAAATCGTTATTAAAAAGGTTTACATAGGAAGCTAAGTAATTGTTATTTCTATCATTATCAATGTAAAGGTCATTACCTTCGTTAATTGCTGTATTATTCCAAATAATGTTATTGTAGATTTTGGCGATGGCACTATCATAATAAAGCGAGATATAGGCGCCGCCCCCATTCTCTGCTGAATTACCCGTTATAGTATTATTTGTTAAGGTTACTGTTCCAAGAACATAGTATGCAGGCAAACACAAACCGCCACCAGACACTGCTGAGTTAGCCCTTATAGTATTATTTGTTAAGGTTATTGTTTCAGCATCGGCACGCAAACCACCACCACATCCAGCTGAATTACCCGTTATAGTATTATTTGTTAAGGTTATTGTTCCAGAAGCATATGCATACAAACCACCACCACATTTATCTGTCATGCCATTTTTCAAGGTGACGCCATCTATAGAAAAATTTGCCTCTTTATCGGTGCTTAATACAAGAACAGTTCCAGAAGCTCCTCCATCAAGTACTGTATTGGCAGGGTCTACCACACGGGAAGTACAACCCTCGCTATAACCCCCCTCAATGGTTAGGTCATAGTCCTCACAGGAGGAATAGATAAAATTCCCAATGTAGGTTCCCTGAACAATTTTAATCACATCATCCTCTCCGTTAGATGCTGCAGTTGTTAAAGCTGACTGCGGGTCAGCAGCATTGCTTACACAAAAATCAGCTGCTCCTGCCATGTTTATCAAAAATAGAATAAAAAGAAATGTCAGTGAAGTGTTTAAAAAAATAGCTTTGAGTGTCTTTAACATAATAACCTCCTACATACAGTTTTGCTTTACGAAGGCCATGCACCTTCTTTGGAAGCCCCTCTGAGAAGGCTTAATCCTCAGAAGGCAGCGCTAAATAAATTTGGGCTTGCAGATTAGGTAGATGAAGGATACGGAATACTTGAAGAAAGGTTGTAGTGGTTTCGACAACTCCAATTTCTTATATTTCGCCTTCTACCCTAATACATCCAGCGATAATCATGCACATACCTATTGTGGTGACAAGGAAAATTTTAAACACCTGTACTTTTGTTTAACATACTTAACATGAGCAGATTCTTTTGTCAAAAGGCAAAACTTAAGAAAAGAAGTTGCTAATCTGAAATAATCGAGAGGGCTTGGTTTATCCTTCCAAAAATGGAATATAATCGTAAATTATTCTTTAATAATTTGAATACCATAATCCTTCAAAACTTTCACTGCACATTTAACCCAAAATTTGCCATAATCCCCAGCCATAAAAATGCAACATTTTACTAAGATATGCAAAACAATTTGAGTTTTTTTGATTAACTAGTAATACTTGCCTTGTTAAATCTTTATTTAACGGGGGTTGGTATCCGACGGTTTTGAGCAAATTAGAATAAATTATCTCAATGCATAACTGCATTCTTTTTTCTTTAAAAGTAGATAGACTTTCCCTTCTCTAGTCATATAATCGGCTTTTATTTCTGCTACTTTCCCCCTCCCCCAAAATATATCCACCCGTCCAGGGCCCTTAATGGCCCCACCTACATCTTGGTTTAATACAAATGATTGAAATCTTTGCCATTCTAAAATTTTACCCTGCCCATTTACTATAGGCTCTTCGGTAATGATATATGCCAGGGCCCCTTTTGGAAAAATATTAGGATCTGTAGCGATGGAATACGTAGGAGTCAGCACCTCCCCAATACTTCCTATTGGCCCATTTTTAACTACCTCAAAAAATACATAGCTTTTATTATAAGATAAAATTTCAGGCAATGACTCTGGATGGGCCTTAAGAAATGCCTTAATGTTTTTTCCATCAATCTTATCTAATAAATTCAGTTCAGCTAAAACCTTGCCAATGCTCTGATAAGGATGGCCATTTGAACCGCAATAATGGACATTTATTTCTTTCCCATCTTCTAATTTAATAACTCCTGAGCCTTGAATGTGTAAGAAAAAGAGCTCTACTGGGTCCTTCACCCAAGCAATCTCATAACCCTTACCGCTTAATTTTTTCTGATAATCAATTTGCTCCCTGGTATAAAATGGTAGGATTAGATCCCCTACTACCCGCCCGATTAAAACCCTATTAGGCAATGTACCATCAAATGTCTTTAATTTAATCTTTATCCATTCATCAGGCAATCGATAAATAGGATAGCAATATACATCGTTGGGTGTAAGGCTACCCTCTAATACAGGCTGATAATAGCCAGTAAATAAAACCTTACCTTTACCATCCATCCCCTTTGATTGATAGAGGTCAAATTGCTCCTTAAGACAATTTGGCCAATCCGGCTGATTGAGACAATCATTAAATATAAGTAGTCCTTGTGTTATCTCTTTTGCACTGTAATAATTTCCATCTATAAAAAAACCATAATCAAGTGGAAGTCTGTTGTAGAAGTTAAGACTGCGGTAGAGAGCTTGCCTAAAGCTTAAGATATCATGTGGTTTACTTAAATTAGGCCATTTTTTGGGAGGAACGAGCTCAAGGTGTTTTACCACCGGCCTTTTAGGTGGTAAGCAACTAACAACAAAACAAAGGAGTACAAAAATTATATAGCTTATTTTCCACACCTAACATTAACTAACATAATTTATTTTAGGCATCAAGCTTGCTAGTTCTTGAAAAGTTTTATAAAATCAAAATTTGCTTATGCATGAGCTCTCTATTGCCCAAGGCATAGTGGATGTAGTAGAACAAGAGGTAAAGAGACATGGTTTGCGTAATGTTGCCAAGATAAAACTAAAGATTGGAGAGCTTACTACGGTAGTACCAGAGGCCTTAGATTTCTGTTTTTCTATTTTAGTAAAGGACACAGAGCTAGAAGGTGCATGCCTAGAAATAGAAACAGTGCCCATAAGGGGAAGGTGTTTAGGTTGTAAGAGGACATTTGATTATAAAAATCAGGGTTTTTATTTTCTTTGCCCTTATTGTGGCAGTGAGATTAAGGTAATAAGTGGCAGGGAACTTTATGTACAAGAAATAGAGGGAGATGAAGATGATTAAGATACCAGTAGTAAAGGATATACTAGAAGCAAATGAGAGGATTGCCTTAGAAAATAAGGCATTGTTTGACAAAAATAAGGTACTGGTAATAAATCTTATGGGTTCGCCTGGTTCGGGAAAGACTAGCCTACTGGAGCTCACCATTTCAGCCCTTAAAGAAAAGTTGCGTATTGGTGTAATAGAGGGAGATATACAGAGTACATTGGATGCAGAAAGAATCAGCCGATGTGGGGCGAAAACAGTTCAGATAAATACCCATGGGGCCTGTCATCTGGATGGAAACATGATTAGGGATGCCCTACCCTCTTTAAATTTAGAGGAATTAGATTTATTGGTGGTAGAGAATGTGGGCAATTTGGTGTGCCCAGCGGAATTTAAGATGGGCGAGGATTATAAGGTGATGATTTTAAGTATGCCTGAGGGCGATGATAAACCCGCCAAATACCCCCTTATGTTTCAGGAATCCTCTGTGCTTTTGATAAATAAAACTGATTTGGCTCCTTATTTGGATGTAAATGTAGAAAGGATAAAAGGGGAGTCCTTTAAGGTGAATCCCAGACTTACTATCTTTCCTGTTTCCTGTAAGGCAAAACAGGGGCTTGAGCCCTGGTTTGATTGGATTCTAAAAACCTATAAAGAAAAAATGGATGCCGGCCCTGTAAAGTAGAGGAGCTTATTCAACAGGGCAGGCTAGAAAGACGAGTGTGGCGATACTAAAAGATTGGAGTGAAATGCCTAACCATCTAACAGGGCAGGCCAGAGTTAAGGCCATTATTTCAGGAGTTGTTCAAGGGGTAGGGTTTCGTCCTTTTATTTACCAACTTGCTCATAGGCACAGATTAGTAGGCTATGTGACCAATACCTCTACAGGGGTAGAAATTGAGGTAGAGGGAAGAGAAGAAGACGTTCATGCATTTCTAAAGGCTATCCCAGAAGAGAGGCCTCCGCTTGCCTTAATCAGCTCTATTAAGACTCATCCTTTAACCCCTTTAGGGGAAGAGGCCTTTTTGATTAAGAAAAGCCAGGTCTATGCCCACCGTAGCACATTGATTTCCCCCGATGTATGCATCTGTGAAGATTGCCTGCGTGAGGTATTTGATCCTAATGATAGAAGACATCGCTATCCATTTATAAATTGTACCAATTGCGGACCTCGCTATACTATCATTGACGATATCCCTTATGACAGACCCAATACCTCTATGCGGAAATTTCCTATGTGTAAGGAGTGTGGTTCTGAATATAATGACCCTAGAGATCGACGCTTTCATGCCCAACCAAATGCCTGTTTTCAGTGTGGCCCAGAGGTATTTTTATATGATAAAGAAAAGAAGCCCGTCCTTTGTAATGACCCAATCTTGGAAACCATTAAACTTTTAGAAAAGGGGTTTATTGTAGCCATTAAGGGACTTGGCG
>LJNA01000052.1 GCA_001304365.1 Syntrophobacter sp. DG_60
GCCCCATCATGCCTTTTTAAATCAAAGACATCATCCTTATACCTCCTACCTTATGGCAATCTATCCCTCGCCTAAAAAAGGTAGAAACCGTCCCTTTAGGCGAAGTAGCTACCCCTCCTGGCACCTCCCCTGGTTGCCGTTTTCATCCATGCTGTCATTATGTCCTACTAAATGCAAAAAAAGAGGTACCTCCATTAAAACAGGTTGCCCCTGAACATTGGATAGCATGTCATCTATAATTGAAATCCTAATTGGACAAAGCGGATTAGAAGAACCCTGATTTTTCAATAAAAATTTCAAACAAGACTTAATTAAAGGAATTCTTCTTTTTCTCGTATCTTTTTGAAGCCTCGGTAAAGGTCATTGTGGCAGCTTACAGTGATATTCAGGATTTCAGAAAACTTTGGTAAATCTGAAACATTCATAACTACATTGAAATTTTTTGAGAATGCTATGAATGAATCAAGTGTTTTGTGATGATTGCTTATCAAGATAAAAAGCATATTTCTCCTTTTCTCTTGGGGAAGGTAAAAAATATGCTTTTCTATATTGGGGTGGCCATTTAAGTAGTCTTCCATAACTAATACTAATCTATAATCACTATTAGATAGTTTACCAATTACGTCTCTTTCCTCCTTACACATGTCTATCTGATATCCCAAGGACGCCAAGGTTTGATCCAAGGTTTCTATCTGTGAAGTTTGATCAGCAATAATCAAAGCAAGATTCATTTCTAAAGAAAACCAAATTTGCCTTTCTTTTCCTCTTCTAGGCTTAAGTCTTTTAAATCTGTAGTAGGCTCCCCTCTTTTGGCCTTAATTTTGTCAATACCCTGCCTTACCGCAGAGCGATAAGCAGCATAGGCAATAGCTGTAATTTCATCAATTAACCCCTTTTCATAAAGGTAAACTAAATCCTGATCAAATGTTTGCATACCAAATGTGCCTTTTTTCATAATTTCATAAAAACTATCAGGACTCTTTTCTTCCAAAATGGCCTCTTGCACACTTAAATTGTTACGAAGGATATCAAAGATGGCTATTCTACTACCGTCAAGCCTTGGAATAAGGCGCTGACAGAGCACCCATTTCAGGCACCCTGCCAAGCGGAATCTCACAAACTGTGCCTCCTCTTTTCCTACCATGTCTGTGACCCTGCCCACAACTTGGCTTGCGTAAGAAGTATGGAGAGTACTCACTACTAAGTGGCCTGTTTCTGCTGCACTCAAAGCCACTTTTACTGTATCTGGATCACGCATCTCACCTACCATAATAATATGTGGCGCTTGGCGTAAAGTGGCCCTTAAACCAGAGGCAAAATCACTAAGATCTGTACCCAACTCTCGCTGATTGAAAGTGGATTTCTGTGGAGTAAAAATGAATTCAATGGGGTCTTCCAGGGTTACGATATGGCAAGCCCGGTTGTGGTTGATTTCTTCCAGCAAGGCAGCGATAGTGGTGGATTTCCCGCTTCCTGTAGGCCCTGTGATGAGGACAATACCAGATATCTCTTTAGCAATCTCGTAAAAAATAGGTGGTAACTTTAAATCATCAATAGTGGGCACTTTGCCTGGTAACTTTCTCATCACAATGGCATAACCCGTACGCTGAGAAAAGACATTCACCCTTAAACGGGTGTTGTTGACCTGGTATGATAAGTCACAAGAACCTGTTTTTGTTAAATCATGAAGTAGCCTCTGGCGGTTGCCAATCATGGACAGGGCAATAGTTTCAATCTGAAATGGAGAAAAAATCTTTAATTTATCTAGACTTATCCTCTTCAAGGTACCGTATTCTAATATCTCTAAAGGGCGATAAGGAGTAAAAAGGACATCTGAGAGGGCTGGGTGCTCTGCAATAACCTTTTTCAAGATATAATCAAGAACTTCTTGCATTTATACCTCCGTAAAATCTCTAACTTCTCTTTTAAGGAAGGGTTTGAATTTGGCTTTATCAATAGCATTTAAATAGGCATCTTCAGGGTCAATCCAGCCTTTTTGCAAAATCTCCATAATGGCATCGTCAAGGGTTTGCATACTATATCTTTTCCCTGTCTGGATTAGAGAGAGGAGTTGGTGAGTCTTATTTTCACGAATAAGGTTGCGCACGGCATAAGTAGCTACCATAATCTCTAATGCCGCGCAACAGCCAGGCCTATCTACCCTCTTAAACAAAGTTTGGGAAACAACACCACGAATAGCATCCGATAATAGAGATCTGATCATATTTTGTGAATCTGCAGGAAATATATCGACCAATCTGGCTATTGTTCCTGTAGCCCCAATAGTGTGCAATGTGCTTAAGACCAAATGCCCTGTAGCAGCCGCCTCCATGGCCAATTGGGCAGTCTCCAAATCCCGGATCTCCCCCACTAGAATGATGTCAGGGTCCTCACGCAGGGCAGCGCGTAAGGCTGTGGCAAATGATTTGGTATGGTAGACTACTTCACGATAACTGATTACACACTCCTTTTGGGGGTGAACAAACTCAATAGGGTCTTCAATGGTGATGATCCGTGCCTTACGATAGGTGTTGACATAGTCAATAATGGCTGCCAGGGTAGTAGATTTTCCTGAACCTGTAGGGCCTGTAACCAATATAAGGCCCTTGGGTAACATGGCAAATTTTTTTAGAACCGAAGGGAGTTTCAACTCGTCTATACTCAAAATATTATCAGGAATTTCTCTAAAGGCGGCCCCCATGCCATCCTTATGTAAAAAGTAGTTGGCTCGATAACGTGCCATCCCTAGAACTTCATAGGCAAAATCTAGATCTCCTGTCTCTTCAAATATTTTCATCTGATGTTCGGTAATGATTTCATAAAGGAGCGTCTTCAACTCATCATTTTCCATAACTTTATACTTTATCCGCTGCAATTCACCATGAATTCTTATTGTAGGTGGAGAGCCTACCAACAAATGCAAATCCGAGGCCTCATGCTCATGCATAAGTCTAAAAAAAGCATCTATTTTTGCCATAGTTTCCTACTCACAATAAATTATCTCTCCGCTGCAAACTATTTGGTTCCCTCTTTGAGGCAATTCCAAAATCAAACTTCCATCAAAATCAATGCCTATCACTTTTGCCTTTGTCCCGTATGATTTTTCTAAATCTTCACCATGTATCACATTTCTTTTAATAGTATCTGTATAACCGATCCATGCCTTAATAATGGGTTGACTATCCCCTTTGACTTCTGTGTAGTGCAACAGTCCTATGTACCAAATAAGTTTGGTCAGAGTAAAGATAAATAAAGTATCTAAATCCACTTCTTTACCTGAGATCTGCCTTATAGAGATGGCCTTGTCCTTTAAAGATATTGGGAAATCAGTATTATTTACATTAATCCCTATACCCAAGATTAAATAAGGGTCTTTGCTTATAGGAGCATAATAGGTTTCACTGAGGATGCCACCCAGCTTCTTCCCATTTACCATCAAATCATTTACCCATTTCAAATGGACAGGGATCTTCATCTCAGACAGTGCCTCACAACAAGCAATCCCTACTGCCAGTGGATAGAGATTAAAATAGGGCATTTGCACTTCAGGATAAAGTAAAACACTATACCACAACCCACCTTTTGTGGCATACCAAGGTCTTCTATATCTTCCATACCCACAAAGAAGCGTTTTGGCAAGAAATACCGTTCCAGAATAAGGCGTTAATCCTTGTTTTTCTAATATATTAATATACCTTTTTGCCTCATCCATAGTGCGGTTCAATACGTGATAGCAATAAATCCGATGGCCTATCATTTCCCCTCGCTGAAAAATGTGCCTTGCCCTCTCTCCTTCCTTCTTATAACACAGTTTAAGCTCCTTTTGTTTAAAGGTTTTAAAGAGTTCTTGTAAATTATGCCCTATTGGTATATCTAAACTCCCCATTCTAATCTTATCCTCTGCACTAAATCATTAATAAATGAAAGCCTTTCTGGAGGGCAAATGCCCAAAAGGGGCTCCCCTTGAGGTATAGTAACATTGGTTTGAAAATAAACAGTGTGAATAATGCCTGGTTCACCTTCATAAACCAAGTGCACATCCCTTTTCATACGAGACATAACCAAAATTTCCTCTCCTGGTTGAATTATTACCTTCTCCAATCCCTTTTCTTCTATCTTTTTTGCAAGCTCTGAGGTAAAATAGTATTTTGCAGCCTCTGGTGCCCGAAAAATATTAAGAAACTCTGATAAAATCCTATCTATAATCTCATTTTCTGTCAAATGGTGTTTGATGGACATTAAATATACATTTGCCTCTACAAAATTTCCATCCAGCTCCTTCTTTATATCTGTTATTTCACCATCAATAGTGGCATAAATGGATCTGAAATTGCCTTGTCTTAGAATGGTATAAAGCAAACTGGCGCCTTTTTGCTGCCAAGGATCTATTTGTTTTTTTACTATTTGGCCTAAGTTCACTTTTAAATACACATATCCTGTGTGTGGCGCCAATACTGGATGTAGCTTAAAGGGATTCGCTTTATATTGTTTAATAATTTCAGTTATCTTTTCCATGAATTACCGGTAATAAAGATTTTTCCCACCCATGGTAATTAATGCCATATGTAGGTTTTTTCTAAAATCGCGCCTATCCCAAATGCCTTGAATGTGTCCACGTCTTAAGGCATTTTCTGCTGAATGATAGTCGGGAGGAATGTCTTCCCCTGTTGTCTCCCTAATTACCCTTGGTCCAGCAAATCCAATGCGTGAGGATCGGATGGCAAATTGGTATGGAGCGCATCCTAGAAAACTTGCTACTGGGCCTGCATATGAATTATTGTCATAAACCACAATGTAAAGACCACCTGCTTCGATATACTCTCTCACTGCTACAGTGCATTTGGGCATCTGCACTACCCCTATTGTGCCTTCATGGATCCTAATGCCTGCAGTGCCATGCACATATGCCAATAGAGGTCTGCGCAAAAGCTTTGCCCGTTTACAAGCCAATACAAATTTTTTACCCTCTGCAGCCCCAACAGTGCCATTTCGAAAATCACTATACAGCATAACCACTACTAAAGAAATGCCCCTTACCCTTGCATCAAATGTAATTAGAGCACTATGACGCTTTGTCTTCTTTACAGCCTGTTTCAATTTTTCATCAAAACCTTGATATTCCAAAGGATTGATAGAGGCGATTTCTGCATTAAACTTCCTTATACTGTGTCTATCAAAGAGGTGATTCATATACCACTGGTATTCTAAAGGGAAGTGATGCCCACAATTGGGGCATACACCATTTAACTCACCATAAAGGTCTGGCACCCAAATATCATAGCAACCATAACGTAAGGCGTTAGGGCAACTTATAGTTCGATCCTCATTGGCCAATGGACTTACATATATTTCCCCAAGGTAGGTATCTTCTATGGGGGGTATTTCATATGTCAATTGTGTTGGTTTTTTAAACTTTTTTTCGAACATCTCTTTCAAATTAGTAAAGGGCTGAATTATCCTATTGGTTATAATGAGAAGTTCCCCCCTCAAATCATCCATAAACCGTTTAACCCAACGATGAGGTCTCTTAAATACATCAAAATAAAGGACAGATTTAAGTTCTAACCATTTGCATGAAGCCTCATCTATTTTCTTTTTAAGTAAACCCCTACGATCCGCAAGAAATACCTCCCCCATACTTTGGTATTTTTGAGCCCGTCCCCTTAAGAGCTTAGCAACCTCCTTTTCATCCAATTCCCAGCGTACATAAACAGCCGGGCTATTTTCTCCCCCCTGGGCCTTTTTCTTTATATAATAAGCCCTCAGTACACTGAGCCCTCTAACCTTTAGTATCACCTCATCAGTGGCCTTGATCATTTCTTGCTTAAGTTGGTTAAAAAACTCAAGACCATCGCTTCTTGCCCCAAGGGGAGGTTCTTGAATAATGCGGTCAATAGTGCCTAGCTTGAGGTTATCTGAGGCAGTGATCTTTAACTGCTCTGCACAGAATTTTACCAGTTTAGGCGGCAGGGCTCGATCTTCCTTGATCTTTCCCTCAATAGCCGCTGCTCCTTCTGGAGAGATAACTGAATAGTAACCATGAGAAAACATAAGACGCAAATCTGCTAGGCCTATAGCCTCAGCACCCCCAGAGCCACCTTCTGAGATCACAGCAATAATAGGGACCTTAAGCTGAGCCATGGCATAGAGGTTTCTGGCAATCTGCTGGGCAGCACCGGGGAAATCCTCGACAGGATAGGCGCCAGGTGTAAAGATATAAGTGTGGACAGGTATGCCTTCAGTCTCTGCTACCTTCATAAAGCGTAAGGCTTTTTCATTTCCCCAAGGTTTAGCACTGCCACCATTCCTAAACTCCTCACCGTGCCCTTTTTCATGTCCGATTACCATTACCTGATGAGTGTAAATCCGATTTCCTATCCGTTTAGAGATGGTTGCCCTAGCCACCACTATAGCAGGGTCAATATTGCATTTCTCCTCTCCTCCCAGTTCTGTATAATCATCATAAACATTTTCTAAGATATCTTTAAGGGTCATCCGATATGGATGGCGAGTAATACGTACATAATCTAAAGGTTCAAGATGCCTTTCTGCCTCTTCTTCACAGAACTTTATTTGAGCCTCGATATCATTTAAGGCACGATCTACCTTCTCTTTTGGCAGCTCATATATTTTCTGGACAATGTCTGCCAACCAATCTCTTAGTTTGACAAGGTGCTCACCAAATGTTTCTCCTTTAATGTCCGCTAGATAATCAAGGTGCTGCTTTAAGTGCTGTGCCTTTTTTTCTAGTTCTAACATATTAAAATCTCTGAATTTTTGGCAAACTTTGTTTTAAAAATTCAATGTTAGTAACAATAGATGACTCTTGATTTTTACCCTCAATCTCAATCTCATTTAGAAATTTTTCACCCCTCCTCTTTGCCTCTTCTATATCCTCGCCCCAAACAATGGCTAAAACCAGGTTAGGGTCGTAATCGCTAGGTATTGGGTAGGGTTTATCACTGGGTACGTGGGTGTAGATTTTTAACCAATCATATTGGGGTAAGTGGAATTTGGTAATGGTGCCCCCCCATGGTTTAAAACCACGTTTGGTGTCCTCAGCTACTAACCTAAACTCAATACTTGCTCCATTAAAAGAAATGTGCTTTTGTTTATAACCCAATTTTTCTCCCAATGCGATACGAATTTGCTCCTTAACTAAATCTACACCAAGAGATGAATGTCTAATCTGGGCAACGCATCCTGAAACTCCGCTTTCTACTTGAATTCTTGGATTCACCTCTAACAAATATAGCCCCCCTTCTTCCGTAACTATCCACTCCCAGGTACCTACACTATCATAGCCCACATAATTAGCTAATTTTAGAGAATATTGAATGGCTCTTTTCGCAACTTCTTCAGGGTCAAATTGGTACCTATAATTAGAATTAAATGCAGGGGTAACTTCTATTCTCTTTTGACGAGAAATACTTTGAATAGTGCAATTCCTGGTACCAAAATGCACCACCTCTCCATGCTGACTACAGACCAATTGAACTTCAACATGATTAAATGTGAGAAATCTTTTTTCCAAAAGCACATCTTCATCCCCAAATTGTCGTTTAACATATTGTTTTATGCGTCGATAAACCCTCCTAAGTTCTATTGGATGAGTAACTTCTTCAATGCCCATCCCCCCACTGCCTACAGAGGCCTTTACTAAAATGGCTGGCCTTTTGATACCTTCTTCCCATTGTTGATGGAACAATTCTAGAGCAATATTTTCAGCTTCAATTTCGCTATAAATTGGTTTGTCTGAGCCAGGGATAACTGGAATACCTAATCTTTTGGCCATGCATTTGGTATTGATCTTGCTGCCAAACTCCTTTAGTACCTCCCAGCGTGGTCCCATAAAGATGAGGGGGCTCTTACGCGTGGCCAATCTCCTAACAAAACGATGATTTTCAGTCAAAAAGCCATAACCAGGATGGATGGCATCACATTTGGTATAATCAGCTATCTCTAGAAGCTCATTGGCATCAAGATAGCTAGCAATCCTAAGGGCACCCTTTTTACCCTTTTCTTTAATAGCCCTTTCCACATGGAGTGAAGCCTCGTCTTCTTTAGTATAGACTGCTATATAGTCTAAACCCAATTCTTTACAGGCCTGCATTATCCTTATAGCAATTTCTCCTCGATTGGCAATTAATATCCGTGGCATTTTGCACTTTCTAACAGGGTTTTTGCTCTTGGTCAATATCACATTTTGGTATTTATTGATTGTTTTTTTAGAAGGTGATAAAAAAGATATATAATAATTGTAAAAAGAGTAAAATGGAAATCATGGGCATAGCCATTCCCCCTTCTTGGTGCCATTTTGGTCTTGCATAATATAGGATGAAACCCGCTTTTCAAAAAAAGCGATATTTTAAGATTGGAGAAGTAAGCAATATAGCAGGGGTTGAACCTTATGTGTTGAGATTTTGGGAAAAGGAATTTAAAGAGATTAAACCTGTTCGCTTTTCCTCCCAACGCCTCTATCGTTATCAAGACATAGAGACCATTTTAGAGATCAAAAAGCTTCTCTATGAAGAAGGTTTTACTGTTGCTGGGGCAAAAAAACAGCTATCTTCTCGTTTGCGCTATCAAAGCCTACTAAAGGAAGTCAAAGACGAATTACAAGAAATACTGGATATTTTAAAAAAAGAATAAAAGTTGATTAATGAAGGGATTAACCCAAAATATGCGTTAACCACAGATTAACACAGATGTTCACAGATTACCCCGCACATAATCCTTATGTACGGGGAGGATATTCAAGAACCTGTCCGCTATTGCTATGTCCGCCTGCTAAAGCGCTATAGCGGGCAGGCCCGTCCGCCATCGGCTTTGCCTCAGGTGAATGCCGGGCAGGCTCAGGCGTTAGCAGGCGAGTATGGGTTTTCACCTCTCGTGTGAAAAATAAGTTCTTTATTTCAACATCTTGTGACAATCTAGTGAAATCTTGTGGTTTCTCAGCATAATCTGGGATTAATAGCTGTTCTCG
>LJNA01000053.1 GCA_001304365.1 Syntrophobacter sp. DG_60
AAAGTCCAGCAACTGAATCCCCTCCTGGGACTAGTGTTCCATCTCAGCCAGACCCGGAACAGTCAAAGTCTGCCGGTACGTTATGATCACTTCCATCGATTGTAGGGCTATCTTCCATGTCCACCTCTGGCCCAGTTCCATAAATACCCAAAGCACCATCCGGATTGATAGGTATTACAATCTTATTGACCACCACTGCAATGTTTTTAACAGCACCATGTATAGTGCCGGTTGAGGTAACCACCACCTTATTGTCGGTATCATCAAATAGATCACCATCACCGTCGTGATTGTCAATGATTTTAACCCCATACGTTCCATTTCCAAAGCTGACAAGGGACCCAAAACTCAGAATCCCGTCATCAGCCGTGTTCGGGTCTCCATCGCTACCCAACAATTCATCATCAAAACCATTGTTGCTCCCCTTTAAGGTAACCTTGGCATGTTCAATCCCAGCCTCTGCTGCATAAAATGCCTGAATTGAGCTCTTTTGGTTTCTCGAAATCTTTGTCTCTATAGAAGAGGTCATAAGGGCTGCAATCCCTAAAACTGTAAGTACTATCATTATTAGCATGGTAATAATCAATGCCGCTCCATTATTGTTCTTTAGAATACTCTTATCCATATCTTAAAATCCCCTTAAGCAATAACTACATATTCCTTAATCTTACTCTGGTGCTAAATTCTCTTCTTCTATAGCCATTATTTTCTGGATAATCAGGATCGGGCCTGGCTGTTCTAGCAGTTAAGGATATATTAATAACATTGCTGGATTGAGAAATTTGTAGACCCTCAATATTTTCTGCCAATGGCTGACGACCACCCCCTGTATTTTCATTCTTTTTTAAGGTATTTGAAACTATAGAATAAGTAATAACCTTAACTAAATATATGGGGGTATTAGCACCATAATCTCTAGTTAATCCCTGATTACCTGTAGTGGCAGGGTCTGTATCTATGGTCAAAGTGCTGCCAGAAATATCAGTAATAATGGCATTTTCAAAGCCATCAATAGAGATAAGTTTCTTTTTATCAATATTAAATTTACTAGCCTCAGTTGCATTTTGCAAAGCAAGTGAAGTTGCCCCTGAAGAAGCACTGGCTGACAAACTGGCCAGCGACGAACCAAAACAGCCTACTATATAAATAGTGTCGGGATCTGTCCCACTTCCTTCTACAATCTCTGGGTTATTATCAATGGTGGTCCCGGCTACCCAATCAACCCATAATGAGAGGTTTGATTCAGGAACCCCAAATCCAGCAATTCTAATTTCCCTTGCCATCATATCCATAGCTACCCTGGCATTTTGCTGCATCTCTGCTACCTGATCCTGAATGATATAGGATTTATGTTGGGATAAATATACGCTGTAGATGGCAGAGACCACAATGCCAATTAAGACCAGGATCACCATAAGCTCTATAAGGGTAACACCCTTTTCTCTAAATCTTTTCATAAATTACCGTAATTGCTCAAAATCTTGTGGATTTCGAGCAATTAATTGCAAAATGCAGAGTGCAAATTGAAAAATGCAAAATGGAGTGCTGAAAGCGCTCCTCCTGCGGCAAAGCCACAGGGGATAAGAAAAAAATATTTATTCCTTAATTCTGCGCCAGAGGCGCAGAGAGGTTCTTTGGCCCTGCACTTTGCAATTTTCATTTTTCAATTTCTGCTAAAAATTCCACAGAATTTTGAGCAGATACAAATTATCTAGCAATAATTGTCTGTATTTCTACCTTATGCTCCCAGTTTTCCCACCCCACAATGACTGCCACAGTCTTTGTACCACTTACAGGGGTATCATCTGCAATATTCCACATTCTGGTATAGCCTTCACCAGGATCGTCCTGATGATCTGGGTTTTCTATATCTAAAAGATCATTTGTATCACCATCATCTGTTAATTGGCCGTCGTTATAAGGCAACCCCTTTAGCTCTTCCAGTTTATCCTCTGCCAGAATTACCGCAGTGGTCATTTTATTGGCAAATGCATTTGCCCTTATAGCAGCTATCTGCATTCCAGCAATAGTCAAAAGTATAATAGCAAAAATAGCCAATGCAATCATAAGTTCAATAAAAGTAAAACCAAATGAATTATTTTTCATATGTGTATTCTGGATATTCCCTATTTATAATCTACTATCGATATTCTCCCAACACTTGAGACGACTACTTTCTTCCCTTTATTTCTGGTATTTTCCAAATATATGCTACCAGCCCCGAATCCACCCGTTTTGTTTTTTGGGAGGCCCATGCTATCAAATGCCACGCAATTATTGGCAAATGTTACACCATCCCCTCTCACCGAGGTATCAAAACTGACACCTTTATAATCACTCAATTTTACATTCTTTATTGCCTGCTCCCCATCATCATACTCAAGATCCTTATCCTGATCCACATATAAAGCATAATCGTAAGTGGTACCCCCGATATTCACATTAATAAAAGATATACTTACATAATTATTAATGCTTATGGCTTTCATCTTTGCCAGTTGCATACTTAATGCTATATCTCTAGCTGCAATGTTCAGCCTGTAGTTAGAAAGCCAGCTTTTTATATCAGGGATTGCCATAGCTAATAGAATAGCCACTATACCCAGAGTTATCATAAGATCTATGAGAGTAAAACCTGATTTCTTAAGCCTTATATCTTTAAGTATCATAAAAAAAGCATATCCAAAGCAAATTAGAAAACCCGCCTTGGCCTAAAATACCAAGGCGGGTCTCTGCTTCCGTTAATACTTCAGGATCTTGCTGCCATGCCTATTTTGCAGGTTTAGGCCTCGGCTTTGCGTCCTGTCCTTTCGGACGGTTTGCCTTTTATCGGTACTTAATTAAAAGTATTATCCAATTTTCTCTTAAAAAAAGTCGATCCAAAACAAGGTGCATCAGGGGAATAATTTTATTCCGGCTCTCTTACCTCAAAATTTGCTTTTAATTCATCCAGTGTTTCTGGGCCAATTCCTTTTACCTCTAAAAGCTCATCCATGGCTTTAATGCTGCCTCTTTCTTTAATAAAGTCTAAAACGGCCTGTGCCTTTTTCTCTCCAATACCCTTTACGGTGACAAGTTCTTCTACTGTGGCCTTATTTATATCTTTTTTTACCGTTTGAGAAAAAGAGATTGAATAGAGACCAAATATAAAACAAAAAACCATTATCAAGCAAAAAATCTTTTTTATGTTCATAGACCCTCCTTATATCTTTAGACCCTGATGCACCTTTAAAGTTCACATGAGAGATAGACCTTAATGCTTTTTTTCGTTTGCCTGCCCCTTTGCCTTATATCATCATTGTAGCACAAAGTCAAAGGTATTTTATTTTAATTTTAACAAACATATTTTATCCCGCACATAAAAACCATCTTTACAAGAAAGGATGGAAAGTTTTGGAAAGTGATGTTTTAATATCTCCACCTGGCTAGCCCTGGTAACAATAAATGCAATTGAGCACCTTTCCAATCTGGCAATAAGCTGGGAAATATCATCGATTTTCTCTATTTTCCTCTGGGTATAAAAGACCAAACTGGGTTGAAAATACCTGTGGCAAATAATGGGCTCATGAGGTTTTGCTTTTTCTTTCATCATTAAGGCAAATGGCTTAGTGATCTTGTATCTATCAACTGCAGGGGTGGCCCAGTTTATTATGAAAAAAATAAGTAGATAACCTACTAAAAATTGCATCAGTAATGATGCTCTTAGCCGCCCTCTTCGATAAAAAAGAAGGCCAAGCCTCCATCCCAAAAGGGGGATAAATCCCATTAGAGCAATCCAACAAAGCCTCGGATAAAAATAGGCCAGGGCTGCACCCCCAGGAAGCAAAAGCAATAGGCCAAATAGCCCATTAAAGCCTAAAAAGATATTTAATGGCCATTTTTTTAATTCTCCATAGCAAACATAATGTGCCAAAAGCAGAGAGATACTAGGGAATATGGGGTTGATATAAGTGGGCAGTTTTGTATGGGCAAAGGAAAAAAAGACAATAAATAAAACTATCCAAATCCAAAGAAATATTTGGACATCTGTTATCTTTTTATAACTATGAAAGGGTAAAAAAGGGAGTAGTCCTCCCCAAGGAAAAAGGCCTAAGGGTAAAACTAATAGATAATAAAAAAATGGCCCTCTATGCCCCTGCATAACATTAAGATAGCGGTGGATATTGTGCTTCATAATAAATTCAGAAAAGAATTCTCCATTTGTCTTTATAGAGACCAAGACATACCAAGGAATTGCCAAAAGGAAGAAAATGATTATGCCCTGTTTTAGCCTCATTTCTTTTAATATGCCTATGTCTCTCTTAAGTAAAATAAAGAAAAATACAACACCTAAAGGCAAAACTATGCCCATGGGCCCCTTTGAAAGCACTGCTAGGGCCATAGCTACATAGAATAAGTAGAAATAAAGAGGCTGCTTTTTAAAATAGCCTAGATAAAAAGAAAAGATAGCTAAATTAATAAAAAATATTAACATAGCATCAGGTGTAGCTATGCGCACACTCACATTAAATAATAAGATAGTAATCAAGATAAGGGCTGCCCAATGCCCTGTTTTAAAATCAAATACCTGACAGCCAAAAAGGTAGACCAGGAGTATAGTGCCTATACCAAAAATAGGCGAAAAAAATCTAGCAGAAAATTCATTTACGCCAAATATTTTGTAAGCCAATTCCATAAACCAATAGATTAATACAGGCTTATCGCCACGGAGCTCATAATTAAAAGTAGGGACAATAAAATCGTGCCTTTCTAGCATTTCTCTACTACACTCTGCATTATGGGGTTCGTCCATGTCCCAGAGAGAGGCCTTATCCAAGGCAGTAAAAAACAGGGCAGTACTTAAGACAATTATAATCAATATGGATAAAATATGATTAACTGCCTTCATTTCTTCCGCCATAGCCAAATAATATAGCTAAATATACTCCCAATAGCTGCCCCTGCTATGACATCTAGGGGGTAGTGCGCACCTACATAGATACGGGAAAGAGCCACTAAGCAGGCCAGGCTCAAGAATATGGGTGAAAATCTTTTGAATAAAAAAGATAGATAAGTAGCTACACAAAAGACAGTCTGGGCATGACCTGAAGGAAAGGAGTGGGCGCTTAAATGAGGGCCCACTAAGTGGATATAAACCTTACCTGATTTAATCAAAGGGGTAAAATCCAAAATGGGGCGTGGGCGATCCACCCATCCCTTTATTACAACAACGCACAGCCCACTTAGACAAAAAGAAGCCAAAATCCATGGAAGGTGCTTTTTTAAATAATCACGCTTATAAATGAAGAAAAAAATGGCTATACCAATTATTAATGCCCAGCCATTTCCCAACCAACCCATTAGATAAAAAAGGGGATCAAGCAAGGGATGGGCAAAGCCATTGTTTATCCACAAAAATAAAGTCTTATCCCACTTTAAGATACTTTCCAATCAATGCCTCTAATTTAAGAGATCTTTTTTAAGTCCTAATATCCAGGTCTTTAATCAATTTATCTGCAAAGTGTAAGATGAAATTGCGCTGGGCCTCATTTGCATATTTAATACAACTACAACGCAGCTTCTTTCGGCTGCGAATAAGCAGTTCAATCTTTATACAATTGTTGCCTACCTCTATAGCAAAATAAAATGGTTGGCATGATTTGTGCTGAAATTGAGTCTCATCTAATAAATCCTCACTCACGTTTACCCAGTAGAGACCAGGCATTGATTCCTCAAAGTGCCGGGAAAGATGACCTTTGATCTTTTTAATATCCCTAGAGTTGATTTCATCAAATAGAAGCTGCCGCATTTAAAAAATTATTTACTGCTTCTTGAGTTTATTTTCAACAAGTAGAGAAGTTAGCAAATCCTCAACCTTAAATCTCCTCCACTGCCTTTCAAATAAAGAGAGTCTTTTTTATAACCGTTTATCATATCTAAATATGGATAACAAGCCTTATGAATGATACACGACTTGATGCTCGTTTCTCGTTTTATGCCCCAGGGTCGAGTATCCAATATTATGCACCGTTCTTCTTTTGTTTGTTAATTTGACAATTATTTAACCAAAGCTAAAATATCTTAAAAAATGCTATTTTTCTGGCTTTATCTGCTCTGTTTAATCATTATTGGAGAGGTTTGTGCCCGAAAAAGGATAAAGAGCTTAGACGATTTCCTTCTAGCAGGTAGGCACCATGGTATTCTTATCTCATCTGGAAGCTTGACCGCTACTGTTATTGGGGCAGGCTCTACCATGGGGGCCGCTGGGGCAGCCTATTATGTAGGGATATCAGCTGCTTGGTACTTATTAAGTGCCTGTATAGGGCTATTTATCTTGGCCTTTACCTTAGCCCCAGCTCTAAGAAGTATGTCCCTTTACACTATACCAGAATTTATGGGCAAAAGGTATGGGGCTAGGGCCAAGGTTCTAGCCAGTTTTTTGAGCATTATTGGCCTGCTCCTCTTTTTGGCTGCCCAGTTTTATGCCATTGGGGTAATCTTAAACCAATTAACTGCTATCCAGATTAGATTAGCTATTGTTTTAGCGGCATTTTTGGTAATATTTTATACATTGCGGGGAGGGGCATGGGCTGTACACTTCTCAGATAACCTCCAACTTGTTCTGTTTGTCTTGGGACTACTCTTACTTTGTATCTTTGGGCTCAAGGAAATTTGGGGCCAGCACACCCTTAATCATCCTCCCTTAGCCAAGGGATTTGAAGACATGGGCCACCACTGGTTCCACCCTACCCTAGAAAAGAGGGTTAAAGCCTGGGATATATTTGGATTAGGAACCACTATCTTGGGGTGGATTATTATGTCTACCACTTGGCATTTTACTATGCAGAGCACAGCACAAAGATTTCTTTCCACCAAAGATGTAAAAACAGCTAAGGTAAGCTGCCTAATGTCTATCCTTTTATTGCTTCCCATTGCCTTTAGCGTGGCCTTAGTAGGGATGATAGCGCGTTTAATTTATCCCCACTTACCACCAGCAACTGGAATTGCCCAAGGCCAGGCCCTAATTGTTTTAGTTAACACAGTTTTACCTAATATATTAGGAGGTTTACTACTTGCAGCATTAGTAGCAATTATCATGTCTACTTGTGATAGTGCCTTACTCGGGGCCAGTACCATCTTCCTAAAAGATATTTATCCTAGGGTGAACATTAGATTACTTACCCTTTGCTTAGGCAGTGTGGCCACTACAGGGGCCATATTATGGCCACGTCTTATCCAACTGCTAGAGTGGACTGCTGCAATCTATTGTATTGGTTTGTTTGCCCCATTAATACTTGGCCTATATTGGAAAAAGGCATCGGAGAAAAGCGCCTTAGTTACTATGGTACTTAGTGGAATCATTGGTGGCCTTTGGCGTATATTAGAGATAGAACAAATGTCAGGTATTCACTTCCTTATCCCTGCCCTTATTTCTTCCTTTATCATCATGGTGATATTTAAATAAAGGGAGTGGGGAAATGAGTCCGAGAATGAAGGGAAAATATGTGGTAAATGAAAGAGGAAAATGCATCCTTCTGGATTAAATCAAATCTGGTTCCACTCGATAATAGACCCATAGTATAAAAAATCCTCGAAAAACGATTTTATTTTTTGTCTACATTTACTTTCCCTCTTCCACCTCTTGTATCAATTGTAAACAATCAGAAACAATCTTTTTTGCCATAGGATCGAGATGCTTTTCTAACCACTGAATAAATTGTTTAAATTTAACTTCTGATAACTCCTTTTTGGCTAGCCACAATTCTTCTGACACAGCCAGAAGGTGAGATTCTTCATATCTAATGCTGGACCTAATTCCTTCTCGCCACTCATGATACACCACATACCTCCGGAATTCTTCAGGAACAATATCCCCAATAAAGATCATGAATTCGTCACTAAATATACTTTCTGGATGTTTTTTTATTGATATTCCTAAAAATTCTTTCATTTCTCTATACGGAAGCGGCAGTTTTTCCTTATTTACCACTGCATACTCTGCCTCTTGCTCAAAAAACATTTCTCGTTGTTTTTGAGTGCTTTCCCATATCTGATGAAATAATTGGTGTCTCTTTTTCTCTTCCTCTATTTCATCTATTCGCTTTTCCATCATTTCTCACCTCTAAGGGCCGATGTTCTCTCAGAGTAGCCGAATAACGATATAGCCTAACTCATTAAGATACGTCCAAGATGTATCATTATATATAGTATGCCTCCTTCTGCAAATAGTGATCCACAGAAACCTTGCGAATTGCTTCATCCGCGATTCCGACCAGCTTATTCATATCTACATAACTGCGGATATCCCCCAATTGTAGGGTATATCCGCAGTATTCCGGATATACGTACCTATGATTCGCCCTTGATAATTATACTTACTATAATCCTTGAAAAGTTTCCACTGCACATTCGCATTGAAGGCTAAACTAAGTATTTAGCCAAAGCAATTATTGGCCTTTTAGACAAGAGTAAAAGTGTTAGATGACCTTTTTATCTATCGTCTTAGGCTCAACCTTGTCTAATTTTCGTGATATAGGGCTGTGGAGATTCTTTAAATTAGTTAAATTTTTCAATCAAGCAAAATAGAACCCCAGAAGGGCCAGAAATAACAAAAATGTCTCCCCTAGCTTAAATGCATTATTATTACCCTCCCCAAATCTTATTTATCACACAAATCACATCCTTAACATTTACATCGTCATCACCATTACAATCTGGTTTCCAGAGGCAGCGGCTGTACCTGGAATTTCGTTGATAATGCAGGTGACGTCTTGGAAGTTTATGTTTCCATCACCATTGGCATCACTCGGCAACGCCTATAGCCACTCATAGGGATTGAATTCCGAAGGGGGCACATACAGTACTTCAGCATATCCCCTGTTTAACAATTCCGCATTTAGATTAATTCCATCAATATAAACAACTGTTAAGATCCTATAATATATATCATATCGTTTTTCGTCATCCACGTCAAAATCAACTTCTTTTCCTAGACATAATCCTT
>LJNA01000054.1 GCA_001304365.1 Syntrophobacter sp. DG_60
CTGGCTTAAACGCATATTTTCTTTAGAAAAAAGATTTGTAAATAAAGAATTTGTTTATTGGGGAAGCCTACTTTCAGGTATAGAAATGATAATGACAGGGACTACCTGCTTTGCCGATGGGTATTTCTATGAAGGTGCTGTAGCAAAGGCATGTCTAGAATTGGGTATAAGGGCAGTACTGGCACAGGCAGTGATCGATTTTCCTACACCAGATGTGCTAGAGCCAAGTGAAAATTTAAAGGTTGCAGAAGATTTTCTAAGGACTTGGAAGGAATATTCCCTTATTTTTCCTGCAATATTTGCCCATGCACCCTATAGCTGTTCTGCCAAAACTCTAAAGGAGGCCAAAGCACTGGCAAATGATTACCAAACACTGTTTTTTATCCATGCAGCAGAGACAAAATGGGAGGTAGAAAAGATTAAAAATGACCATGGAGAGGCTCCTATTTCCTACCTTTATGAATTAAACATATTAGATGAAGATACAGTATTGGTGCATGTAAATTGGATAAGTAAAGAGGAGATTGAGATTTTAAAAGGCACAGGGGCTAAAGTAGTCCATAATCCTGAAAGTAATATGAAGCTAGGTTCAGGACTTTCACCAGTACCTGATTTACTTAAGGAGGGCATTGTTGTGGGTCTAGGTACAGACAGTTGTGCCAGTAACAATAACCTTGATTTGTTTCAAGAAATGGACACCGCAGCCAAAGTGCACAAAGGATGGAGGAAAAACCCTATTGTTATGCCTGCAGAACAGGTATTAAACATGGCTACAAGTTATGGTGCAAGGGTTTTGGGGTTAAAGAAAATAGGCCGTTTGGGAAAAGGCAAGGATGCAGATATTATCTTGATAAATCTAAACTGCCCCCACCTTTTCCCCATTTATAATCCCTATTCCCATATTGTCTATGCAATGAAAGGAGCAGACGTAGATACAGTCATTATTCAGGGAAAGATCATTATGGAAAATAGAAAGATTGCGTCTGTTTCCATAGAAACTGTTATGGAAAAGGTCATTTTATTAAGTGAGAAGATAAAAAGGTCGTTAAAAAAAAGTCGTTAAGTCGTTGAATAGTTAAATCGTACAATCGTTAAATTTAAGAGGAAAGCTTCACGATGAACATTTTACTATTTGACCAATCAACCAATTAACTATTTAACGAATTACATTATATGGATATTGTCTTACCTGCTCCTCCCTCCACCCATTTTTCTGGATACAGGGATCTTATTTTTGACTTATACATTGTACAGTGGCAGGCACAAACTACTTCTAAATCCTTTAGTAGATCAAACTCACTAAATCCGTGCAATCCTCCAACAAGCGCATAGACCTTTCCAAATTGTGAGGCCGCTTCAAGGATATTCCCTACACCCGGATGAGAACATCCAGCAATTACCACTAATCCTTTATCTGTTTTGACTACTAAAGACTGCTCTATCCCTAAAAGTTCACCAGTAGTAAAGACCTTTTCATGAATTTGGAGAGACTCCTTGACGCTGATTACTTCTTTAGCTTCAAATGGCCTATAAAAAGAACTAGGAAGGTAAAGTTTGACCTCTTTGTTCTTTTTTAAAAAATCTGAAAGCCCTCCGGCATGATCCCAATGAGAATGAGAAATAACCACCTCACTAATGGAGGCAGGTTCAATATTAAGCCTCTCCATATTGTAGAGCAGGATAGCACCATTGGCGCCTGTATCAAAAAGAATCTTTGGAGTATCCTCTACTTCTACCAAACAAGAAAAACCCCAATCTGCCTTTAGTCCTTTGGTATGAACATCATTATCATAAACTAATGTAATCTTCATTTTTTCCTCCTGTTTATAAATCTAGAAAAGGGCCATAGCCAATTTTTTTCTATAGTCTTTAGTCAGCTTATTGCTATCACCTAAAATATTGAATATATTTACCATGGCTTTTCTAGCACCCTCGTTTTTAAAGCTTCTATCCTTCATTACAATTTCTAGCAATTGCCTTAAGGCATCTTCGTATTCCCCTTTTAAAGCAAGGCAGGCAGCCTTTGAATATTTTTTATCCAAATCCCTATTGCCTTCTTTACCACAACTCTTAACAAATTCTATAAATGATTTAATGTTTCTCAATTCGTCTGTATCATCATTAATCGAGGCGATTAAGCCCTCGGCCTTGTCAACATTCTTTTCTCTTAACAATATCTTAGCTAAAGAGAGTTTGGCCCTTGTATTAACTGGCTGCATGTCTAAAATGGTGGTGTAAATTCTCTTAGCATCTTCATATTTTCCAACCTTTTCATCATTTTTGGCCTTTTCTAAAAGCTTATCTATTTCAGTTTTTGCATACTTTGATACTATGGCCCTTATACTTGGTTCTGGCAAAGCACCTACAAATCCGTCTACAACCCCTCCATCTTTAAATATTTTTACATTAGGAATGCTTGTAATATTAAAGAACATAGCTATATTTGGATTTTCTTCAGTATTTAATCTTGACAATATGAATGCCCCACCGGCCTCAATAGCAAGTTTTTCAAGTATAGGCTTTAAGAGCTGGCAAGGCGCACACCATGGTGCCCAAAAGTCCACAACTACGGGAACTTGTTTTGACCTTTCTATCACCTCTATTTGAAAGTTGGACTCATTAACATCCACTATATATCTGGCCATCTTCAATGCCCCCTCAGTAATCCTATAGGAAAAATGCTAATATATTTTCACTTAGACAGTTTATATTGTCAATGGCGGATAATTTTATGAGTGATAATTTGCCTACTTGAGCAGCACACCCAACTAACGTAATATATTATACATTTATGGCTAAGATTGAAGTTACCATCTTAGGAACAACTGCTGGTATTCCAACAAAAGAAAGGGCGCACCCATCTATATACCTTAGCTATAGAGATAGAGATGAATTTTGCTATTTGTTTGATTGTGGAGAAGGAACACAAAGGCAGATGCTTCTGGCTAAATTAAACCATATGAAGTTAAATGAGATTTTTATAACCCATTGGCATGGAGACCATTATCTTGGTCTATCTGGATTAATAGATACTATGGGTTTTGAAAATAGAGAAAAACCTTTAAGTATTTATGCACCCGAGGTAAAAAGGGTTAAAAATCTCTTAAATTTAGGATATTCTTCAAAAAGATTTAAGGTTATATCAAAAGGTGTTCCAACTGAAGGTTTTGAAATAACAAATCTCCTGGAAACAGAAAACTTTAGAATTGTATCAACCCCTGTAGAGCATGGCATACCTGCTGTTGCCTATGGCTTAATAGAAAAGGACAGAGTCAACATTGATAGGGAAAAGGCAAGTAAAGCAGGGTTACCAGCTCAAGGGTTGATTTATAAGGAAATAAAAGAAAAGGGTAAGGTGATCTTTAAAGGAAAAGAAATCGAATTTAAAGACATTTCCACAGTAAAAAGGGGTAAGAAAGTGGTCTATTCTGGGGATACACAGATATGTGATAATTTGATTAGACTAGCTAAAAATGCGGATTTATTAATTCAAGATTGCACATATTTTGATAATGAAAAGTTTGAAGAATATAAGCACGCCTCACTTAAGGATGTTATAGAAATGTTAAAAAAAGTAAATGTTAAACAGGTTATCTTAACACATATTAGTAGAAGGTATAAAAGTCTAAATGATTTGAGAGGGCAAATAAAGAGCTACCCTATCTTAAGAATAGCGGAAGACTTTATGAAAATTAGCATTTAGCATAACTATTCAGCCACAGATTTAC
Source organism: Syntrophobacter sp. DG_60 (assembly GCA_001304365.1). Next base: position 3,729 of record LJNA01000054.1, read on the forward strand.
GCTGATTACCACTAATTTAGTAGGTAAAATTCAGTAGTTAGAATATAGGGGGGGTTGAATCCTGCCCGCGCAGCAGCTTGGCTGCTAGGCAGGCCCACCTACTTTAAATCTTGACAATCTGCGTTCGTCTGCGGCCAAAATGGAAATTCCTATACAATCAACTTACCATATTACTCATAATCATGGCCTAAAAGGTGCTGATTTCCTATCCTAACCCTAATTAGTCCTTCTTCTTTAGCTGCCTCTAAACATCTAAGGGCATGGGAAAGGGATGTAGTGGGTAGGTCTTTCATAAAAAAATGGGGATAGAATCCTAATAAGCTATAAGGAATATTTGGGTCTAAACTAGCTATAAAAGAGGAAATCTTTCTTACTTCAGTTACATCTACATAACCTGGCACCAGCAATGTACTGGCAATAAGAAATGGCGGTTCTTCACGCTCCTTTATTAGCCCAGAGAGCCACTTGAAATTATTTAGTGTTTGTTGATTAGAAACGCTGCATAATGCCCTATGCACAGGCTCATGCCAGACCTTGAGGTCAAATTTAATGCATCCCCCTGTCTCTAAAGAAAAGTGAGCCATGTTCTTTAAAATCTTTGGATTTACTGAGCCATTTGTCTCCCAGCAAATACGCAAAATGCGTTCCCCTTTTTCCCTTAATGCAGACTTTACTACTGCCAATGCATGTATAATTTGGGGAGTAGGATCTCCTCCAAAAAAGCAAACACAACTGACATTTTCTCTTAATGCAGCATCTGCCAATTCTTTAATGCTTACCCAATTTGGCTGATTTATACCATATTTAAATGTCCAGTTTTGACAATAAAGGCAATTAAAATTGCATGCTTGATAAAAAACAGCAAGATTATGATAGCCATATTCTGCCTTTGGCCTAATGGCATATTTTGGATAGCCTGCCCCTGTTCCCCCCGGGCATATCCAATCTGCAACACAATTGGTAGGAAGTGGGTCATAATAAAAGCTTAAATTACCCTTATTTACACCCCCAATAAGGCTACCATTCTTGTTTTCTCTAATCCCACAAAAACCCTTCTCACCCTGGCCTATCTTACAAATATTGGTACACAACTGACAAATACGGCCATTTTCTATCTTAGGAACAGAAGGAGGCAATCCGAAAACAACCCTGCTTTTTTCATGAACCTTAAAAATCTCTGGAGATACCTCTTCCCAATGTTCCCTAATACAGTGGTAACAATACCCCAGTGTATTGGAGATAGTTATTGATGATTTTCCACAATATCGGCACTTACCCATAGAATTATCATATAATGAAAATGGCCGTTAAGCAAATTTTGCTTATGCACAAAAAAAGGTAATCGTTCACCGCAGAGTGCTCAGAGGACGCAGAGAAAAATAAGAATTTTAAAAATGTTTTGCTTTTGTGCTCTGTGATCTCTGTGTTCTCTGCGGTAAATAGAAAAATGATGAACGGTTACAAAAAAAAGAAATTGACCAAATTTATTGAAACTGCTAAAATAAATCACTTCTTTTTTAAAAGGAAGGTTAAAATGAAAAAAATATGTTTGTTTTTGCTTCTTTTAATACTATGGACAGCCATGGCTCAAGCAAGTGATAAAGTTGTAATGGTCATTGCCCATAGCGATTTCCGCGATGAGGAGCTGTTTGAAACTAAAGATGTTCTGGAAGATAAGGGCATAAAGGTGACTATAGCTTCTTCTGCCTTAGGCTTAGCCAGGGGTATGTTAGGAGGTACAATTAAACCTGATATTTTGGTTAATCAAATCGATGTAAACAATTATGATGCTATAGTCTTTGTAGGCGGTATAGGGGCATCAGAGTATTGGGACAGTACTATAGCCCACAAGATTACAAAGGAGGCAATAGAAAAGAAAAAGATAGTAGCTGCTATCTGTATTGCACCTGTAACCCTGGCAAAGGCAGGGATATTAAAAGGGAAAAAGGTAACATCCTGGCCTTCTGAAGCAGATAAATTAGGAAAGGGAGGAGCCATTTATACGGGGAAGGATGTAGAAGTAGATGGTCTAATAGTTACAGCAGCAGGTCCCAAGGCTGCAAAGGGGTTTGGAAAAGGCATTTTAAAGGCCCTTGGAAAATAGGAGAAAGATGCAATGAGCCAAGTAGTTGTAGTAGGAATGCAGTGGGGAGATGAAGGTAAAGGAAAGATTATTGACCTATTAGCTGAGCAGGCAGATATAACTGTGCGCTTTCAAGGTGGAAATAATGCTGGCCACACTATTGTAGTAAACGGCAAAAAGCACATCTTCCATTTGATCCCTTCAGGCATTCTCCGTGATGGCAAAATGTGTTGTATTGGCAATGGTGTAGTGATAGACCCAGAAGTTTTGCTTGGAGAAATAGACCGTTTAAAGACCTATGGCATTGAAATAAATCCACATAAACTTTGTATAAGTGAAAGGGCCCATGTCATTATGCCCTACCATAAGCGCATTGACATAGCAAGGGAAAAGAAAAAAGGAGAAAAGAGGATTGGAACCACAGGAAGGGGGATTGGCCCTTGTTATGAGGACAAGGCGGCTAGAACAGGGTTTAGGATAATAGACCTCTTAGAAAAAGAGACATTTCTTAGAAAATTAGAAGAAAGAATAGAGGAAAAAAATTTCTATTTGACCCAGTACCTCCATGATGAACCTGTTTCCTTTAAAGAAATTGCAGATACATATACTAAATATGGTGAAATATTAAAACCGTATGTGGGAAATGTCAGCCAATTGCTTTGGCAAGCTAGGGATAAAGAGAGAAATATACTTTTTGAAGGGGCACAAGGTACTCATCTAGATATAGATCATGGCACCTATCCCTATGTAACTTCATCTAATACAATAGCAGGAAATGTATGTGGAGGTGCAGGGTTTCCTATCACGGCCATTAACACCATCATAGGTGTGTGCAAGGCTTACACTACACGTGTAGGAGGCGGACCATTTCTTACTGAACTAAAAGGAAATCTTGGGGATCATTTAAGGGAAAAAGGTGGGGAATATGGAGCTACCACAGGTCGTCCTAGACGTTGCGGTTGGTTGGATCTAATAGCCGTAAAGCAGTCTATATGTTTAAACGGTGTACAGGAGCTTGCCATAACAAAATTAGATGTGCTCACCGGGCTTAAAGAAATCAAGATTTGCATAGGCTATCAATATAATGGAAAGAAGATGGAATTTTTACCCGTTGAGACAGATATGTTTAATAAATGCGACCCTATTTATGAAACACTGTCAGGATGGGAAGAGGAGCTACAGGCAGATTGGAATAGTTTGCCAAAGGCAGCAAAAGATTATTTGGATTACATTAACCAATTTACAGGCGTGCCCTTAAGTATAATATCCATAGGACCAAATAGGGAACAAACAATCTTATTAAAAAACCCATTTGAGAAAGATGTTTAAAAATATTGAAATCTTCTTTCTTGCCTTTCTTTTGTTATTTTTGCCTTTGGCTGTGTCAGCATTTGCCGATGAGGCCCATTCTTTACCACCAAGTATGAAAGAGTTTGTAGAAGACATGCAACATCAGATAGACCATTGGATATCAAGACTAGAAAAGATGGAAAAAGACCCCTGTTTACCTGCGGCTAAAAGGGCTGTTATTAAAGCTCTAAAGGACATACTAATTAATGCAAATAAATTGTTGGATGAGCTATTACCATCCGAACCTAAGACAAAGAAGACCGAAGGCCTAAAAGGTCTTCTCGTTTAGGCCAAAATCCCAATTATAGTATCTTGCATTAACATGCACAGTTATATTTATTTATGGTTATTCAATTTGCTGTTATTTGCCTATGGCGTTATTAGTAGTTATTAGTGGTTTTAATATAAATAACTTGCTTCAGATAAATTTGTCATTCTAAACATTTAATACCATAATTTATGCAATTAACTATAGTTATTTAGATCAAATCTAAGAGATGAAGCACTTTTTTACCCCCAACCTCCTTTAACTGCATAAAACAACCCATACAAGTAGTTACTACGGCTTCTGCTCCGGTAACCTCAATTTTAGATAGCCGCCTTTTTAAAATCTCCCTTGAAAGCTTTTGATAAATAAGGCTAAACGGTCCTCCTTGGCCACAGCACTGCCCATCAGGGCTTGATTCTATAAAATTTTTTCCCAATTTCATAAGTAAGACACGCGGCTCTTTCCAGATATTATGATGATATCTTAAGTGGCAAGGGTCATGCCAGGTAACTTTATACGAACATGAAATATCTAAATTTTGCTTTAATAAGAATTGAGAAAATTCTATTACTTTTTTGCTCATTCCTGCTTTTTTATAAATTTCATAGGTCTTTAAATGATGAAAACAAGAAGCACAAGGGACAATGATATAATCTACCAATAATGGCTTAAATACCTGGACATTTTTTTGGGCCAAAAATTGAGCTGTTTCTACATCACCAAGAGAATAGGCCATAAGTCCACAGCAAGTTTGCTCTTTAGGAATGCCTATGGGGATTTTAAGTTTTTCAGATAAAGAGATAAGTCTTTCTCCAAGGTATGGATAAAGGATATTGATAGCACAGCCAGTAAATACGGCCACTTTTGCCCCTGTGCTTTTAGGCATTTTCCTGTTTAAAAATGGCTTAGATGAAATAGGAAAAGAGGGATTAAATAGACCAGCCAATCTTAGCCAAATACCTAAGTGAAAACGCTGATAATTTGCCAAAAACTTATTTAAAAGCCATGGATAATTGAAATAAAACCTTTTTTGTTCCCATATGATTTTTCTTACATTTTGGATGATCTTGGGGACTTCTAAATTGTATATACAGGCCTGCCTACACTGATTACACATAAGGCAAGCGTTAATGGCCTCTTTAAATGCATCTGAAACAGGGATTTCCTTATTTAGGAAGGTGGTTATTAAGGTTAATTTACCACGTGTAACAAGCCTTTCATGTCCGCTAACCTGATAAACTGGGCAAACTGACAAACATCTTCCACACTTTATACATTGACTTGCTTCACGTAAAATATCATCCACCTACCACAGCGCTCAAACGGAATATAGGCAAATACAAAGAAAGTACCAACCCACCTATAAGTCCACCTAGGAATATCATCATCATAGGCTCTAACATAGAAGTAAATGCATCCACAGCAGCATCAACCTCTTCTTCATAAAAATCGGCCACCTTTGTCAACATGCCTTCCACCTCTCCTGTCTGCTCCCCTACTGCCGTCATCTGCACTACTAAGGGTGGGA
>LJNA01000055.1 GCA_001304365.1 Syntrophobacter sp. DG_60
AGAAAAAGGGGCATTTGGCAGGGAAGGAATTTTACTTTGAAATGTGCCTTTTAAGATATACTTGGAGGATAAAGATGGCTGCAGGGGTTATCCCTGAAATGCGGGTTGCCTGCCCTGGATTAGTAAGTTCTTTCTTACATGGCATCATTACATGGGCAAAAACCCCCTCGATTCCAGGATGTCCATAGTAAGAAACCTCTCAAACGGAGCCTTACTTTCCATCTGATCACCTCCATCTTATGTATAGCAATATGCTACGTCCTATCCCGATGACCCATTCTTAACTACGGCTTTAGAAGGTCTTGCAAAGCTTCCTTTATGTTGAAAACATTGCTAAATTCACCCATTATCAACCGGAGCACAAAGCCAGGAATGGCTGGCATAAACGTGGGTTTTTGCAAGACTTCTCCCAAAACCTTAGTCAGTTCGTTATTACGAACTGGGTTTGGTGCCGTACAATTTATGGGGCCTTCAAGGTTTTTATGTTCTAATAAAAACAAAAAAACATTCACTAGATCCTGTTCATGAATCCAAGAAAACCACTGTTTACCACTGCCCAATGGGCTACCCAGCCAGTACTTAAAGACTGGGACCATCTTGCTAAGTGCACCGCCATGCTTGCCCAACACAGTGCCAAAACGGCAAAGTGCTACCCGCGCATCAAATCTTTTAGCATTAAGAGCCGCAGATTCCCATTCTGAAGTAACGTAAGCAAGAAAGTCATTGCCTGGAGGGCTATTTTCATCTAAGGATTCGTCTCGTTGAAAACCGTAATAACCCACAGCAGAAGTGCTTAATAGGTGAATTTCCTTACCTTTTCGCTTAGCCAAAGCCTCCACGATATGATTAGTGGTTAGGATTCGGCTGTCAAGGATTTCCTTCTTGGTCTTGTCATTCCAGCGTGTGAAAATAGAAGCACCAGCCAAATTTATAATCACCTCATGCTGTGCTACCTTTTCCTGCCAGGGCCCCGGCTTGGTAGGGTTGCCTTCGAGGAAAGAAGCCCCTTCAGGCAAGGCACGTCCTTTTTTTATGGCACGGGTAAGTATGGTTACTTCGTGCCCTTTGCTTATGAGTTTTTTTGTCAGGATGCTTCCTACAAAACCTGTTCCGCCTGTTAAAAAAACCTTCATCTTCCTCACCTTAAAAGTTGTTTTTTAAACAAATTTGGTCAAAAATACTAACTATGTTTATTAGATTTATCAAAGCTATTTGCTGTCCCCGATGAGAGGCAAAACCTTGTCAATGCGGAAATAAACGAGATAATTGGTATTAATACCTCCTCATTTTTTTTTTCTTTTTTTTACAAAATTGTTAACAGAATCTGTGTAGATTTGCAAGCATTGAGATTCTCACTTAAGATTTTTTTTAAGCAGTGGAGGAAAAAAGAGCGCTTTTATTCTTTAAATGCATTTTTTAAAAGGCACTTTAGCTGTCGGGTGCATAAAATGGATATATTGTTGTGCAAAGGCTTATGGGAGACTCAAGACCAGAAGAGCTAGTAGCCCCACAATGATCGCTAAGAAAAAGAGAGGCCCTAAATTTAATTCAACGTGCATTGGAAGAAAGAGATGTATATCAGGGGAAGCTTTTAAGAAAATGAGATGTACCAACGAGCTAAATGCTTGTTTCAATGAGATAGATATGCTACAAAGCCGGTAGGAGGTATAAAATGCCTGCTTTGTTTCTCCCTAGGATAGTTAGAGCGGAGAAAGATAGGTATAAACGAACCGGTTCCAACCCGCCTGCCTAAGCTGCCGCAGGCTAGCGGGCAGGTATAAACACGTTATCTAAAATCTGGCAAGAGAGGTGATGGAGATGATAACAGAAAGAGATAAGGATATAATTATACAATGTGCTAGGAAATATAATGTTTCTTCTATTATTTTATTTGGCTCATCGATAAGGAAAGACCAAGAATCTAATGATATAGACATAGGAGTAAAAGGAATTGAACCTCGATTATTCTTCAAATTTTATGCTGAATTATTTAAACGCTTATCAAAACCTGTTGATCTTATCGACCTTTCTAAGAAATCATTATTTAATGAGCTTGTGGAAGAAACTGGGGTAAAAATTTATGGATAATCTATCTAAACAAATTATTGCAGAAAAAGAGCATGTTGAAATAGCATTGAGTAATCTTAAAGAGGCTATGGCAAGAAAGGAGAAATCAGTTATTGAATTAGCAGCTATTGGTACATTTCTTCATAATATTTACAATGGTATAGAAAACATTTTGAAGCAAATTTTGAAGGCAAAAGATGTTGAGATACCAAAAGCTGATACTTGGCATAAAGAATTATTGAATCTTTCGGTATCTCTTGGGATTATTTCAGAGGGATTGTCTAATGAACTTTATGAGTACTTAACTTTTCGACATTTCTTCATTCATGCATATGGATTCATGCTTGATGAGGCTCAGTTAAAAGATTTGGCTAATAATATTCCACATATTTGGTCACAATTTATAGTAGAAATAGAAAACTTTTTAAGGATAACCTGAGTTTAAAAAAATTTTTCTCTCATCTTTACAAAAAACAGGGTATAACTATCTTGCACCCCGTTTTTTCAAATAAACTTGCAATACAAAGACCGCTGCAGGCGTTACTCCTGAAATTCTTGCTGCCTGCCCTAGTGAAAGTGGACGGATGTTTGAGAGCTTTTCTTTAACCTCGTTGGAAAGGCCACGAATGTTATAGTAGTCCATATCTTGTGGAAGCGGCATCCCCTCCAGTCGCTTAAACCTCTCTACCTGTTCTTGCTGCCTTTTTATATAGCCTTCATATTTTATTTGAAAGCTTACCTCTTCAGCTACCGCCTTGGGCACATGCTCTAGTGCCTCATCAAACACCTTTAGGTCACAGAGATTTACTTCAGGCCTCCTTAGCAATTCCTCCAGCGTAATAGAACCGTGGATAGAGGAAGTCCCAATCTTTTTTAACATCTCGTTTACTGACACAGCAGGTTTTATCTTTACCTCAGAGAGCCTTTTTAAAACCTTTTCAATCCCTTCCTTTTTTTCTAAGAAGCGCTTATACTGCTCCTCAGAGATAAGGCCAAGGCTGTGGCCAATGGGCATAAGCCTTAAATCAGCGTTGTCTTCCCGCAACAGCAATCTGTATTCTGCCCTTGAAGTAAACATGCGATATGGCTCATTTGTACCCTTTGTAACCAAATCATCAATCAATACCGCTGTATACGCCTGGGAACGATCTAAGATAAGTGGCTCCTTGCCTTCTACATAAAGGGCAGAATTGATCCCTGCCATAATCCCCTGGGCAGCGGCCTCCTCATATCCTGTGGTGCCATTTATCTGCCCAGCAAAAAAGAGCCCAGAAACCAATTTTGTTTCTAAAGATGGTCTAAGTTGTGTTGGATTTACAAAATCATATTCAATAGCATAACCGGGGCGAACAACTTCTACCCTCTCTAAACCCTTGATGCTTCTTAACATTTTAAGTTGAACATCTATAGGTAAACTAGTAAAGGTTCCATTTGGATAAACTTCGGTAGTATTTAATCCTTCTGGCTCTAAAAATATTTGATGCCTTTCCTTTTCAGGAAATCTTAAAATCTTCTCTTCAATAGAGGGGCAATATCTAGGTGGAGCCCCAGAAACTTTACCTGAAATAAGAGGGGCATATTCTATGTTTTTTTGGATTATTTCATGCGTCTTAGAATTAGTATAAGTAAGATAACAAGGCACTTGAGGGCGATCTATTTTTTCTGTTGAAAATGAAAATGGATGAGGAGGTTCATCCCCATATTGAGCCTCTAATTCATTAAAATCAATTGTTTCTCCATCTAATCTAGGGCAAGTACAGGTATTAAAGCGAATAATTTCAAATCCTAGCTCTTTTAGAGACATAGATAATTTATTGGAAGGAGGATCTCCCATCCTCCCAGCAGGAAAGTTATTTAGACCTATATGAATCAGTCCCCTCAAGAATGTTCCTGTAGTAAGTATTACACTTTTTCCTAGAAACATCTCACCAATACTGGTTTTTACCCCTTTAACTTTTTTGTCTTCTATTATGATCTCATCTACTACTGCCTGTTTTATAAGTAAATTTGGTTGCTTTTCTAAAACAGATTTCATCTGTAATCGGTAGAGTTCTCTATCTGCCTGGGCGCGTGAAGACCACACTGCAGGCCCCTTTTTTGTATTGAGGCGGCGAAATTGAATGCCTGTGGCATCGATATTCTTTGCCATCTCCCCACCGAGGGCATCGATCTCCTTTACCAGATGCCCTTTGGCTAAACCTCCAATGGCGGGGTTGCAGGACATATGGGCAATGCGATCAATGTTTATGGTGAGTAAAAGGGTGGGATGTTTCATGCGGGCCGCTGCCAGGGCAGCCTCACAACCTGCATGCCCAGCTCCTACTACAATAACATCAAACATTTCTGGATAAACAAGCATTTATCATTTACTCCAAGCCAAAATGTTCTTTAATAATCCTATCAATTTTCTTTAAAATTTCTTTATCCTCAATAAGGCCTATTTTGTTTATCAATCTTCTTTTGTCTATACTTCTGAGTTGTATAATCATTATTTTAGAATCCCTGTCCAAATTAGCTGTTCGTTTGGAGATATATACCTCAAACGGGTAGATCTTATCCACATTGGAGGATAAGGGAGCAACCGTAACTAATGGTGAATATTGGTTGTGAATATCATTTGATATAATTAAAGCAGGCTGTTTTTTCTTTACCTCATGTCCAATGGTAGGATCAAAGTTTACCAAATATATTTCTCCTTTCTTAGGATATTCCATCACCTGTAACCCCTTGAAGTTCTTTATTCTCCCTTTCTATTTCACTATATGCCTCTTTATAGGCCTCTATTAAAGCTTTCTCTTTTAACTTCTTTAACTCTCTAGTTATTACCTCAGTTATAAATTTACTTCTCTTTCTCTTAGGTATTTCCTTCCTTAAAATATTCACTATCTCTACTGGCAAGGAAACGGTTACTTTTTCTATAGCCATATTTTATCCTCCTCCAAATATTACGTCTATTCATTACAGAATAAAACAACTTCTGGATAAAATCAAGCCTAACAAGAGACAACTTGTATCTGGCCCAAAAGGGTCTCTTGCGGGAAGTTGTCCCCAAATTATTATAATTTTAGGTCGAAAATATCACCAAATCAAAAAAACAGGCAAGGAAGACTTATTTGGCACACCTTGTGAAGTATAATTCTTTGCCCTCTATAATTTTTTACCCAATTTCCCCTATATCTTTAGCCAACACTTCTAGTTTAATTGCTTTTACCTTTCGGTATACTTCTTCCGGTTTTTTTGCTATGCCGTTTACAGTTAGCAGGTTTTTTACTTTAATCCCAAAAAATCTTTCGTTTTCTTCTAAATAGGGCAGGATAAGTTCCCAGTCCGCCTGGGTAAGGGAGGTAAATTCACCGCCGTTAAGTTGCTCTTCAACCAGTTTTTTGTGGGGGTCTCTTACATAAATGGCCCCACCTGAAGCCAGGGAAAAGAGATTTGAACCCGGATAAGGAGTAGATTGTTCCCGCAAATGCCCCTCTTCATCAAATTCCATCCCATTTAAAATGACAAAACCGCCACCATTTAAGGGATCACCTGCCATAAATGATTCAGCCAGATAGTCAAGAGCAGTCCCATTTATAACTGCTTTTGGATGTCCTACTGCATTGATAAGAGGTCTTCCGGCAACATTACCCAAAACATATACCTCGCCTCCCTTTGCCCCATAGAGGAATGTCTGTCCAACATCGCCAAAGATCACAATCTTACCAGCATTGGCAATCTGTCCTACCTGGTCTTGGGCATTGCCATGCACATATATTTCAAGCCCATCTATCCCAGAACCAAGATAGTCACCGGAACTGCCATAGACATCAATGCGCACACCCCACGTCTTTGGCCCAAGCCCACAACCACAAAAACGCTGCCCCCGATAGTTGTAAGTGATAAAACGGCGCCAGCCCTTAGAGTATGCCTCAGATATTAGCCTTGCATCACACTCATCACCCTCAGGTGGAAAGTCAAAGGTATTGACAACAAGGACTTCTTCGCCTTCCCTGGGTGGCCTCAGTGTCATTCTCGTTTTCCAATCTATCTTTTTATACTTGCTTGGCACTTCAGAATGGATAGCAGGAATGGCATCAAATATCTCCTTTAGAGCCTCATTAATTGTTGCTAAAAGCCAACTCCTTTTGTTTGTCCCGGTAGCATAGCGCCTATCATTGAATAGGGTAAGAAATTTTATAATCCATCCCCTTTCCTCTTCGTCCTTCATTGCCCTTTTGGCAAGACCATAATAGATACCATAGAATGTGTGATAATCCCAGGTTGGAATTAAAGGCAAGATTTTTTCAAAGAGCTCTAATGGTGAGCCAGATTTGATATTTTTGACAATTTCCTCAAGACTACTTTTGTGTTTTTTTAAGGGATTCCGTGGAACACTTTGCAAAGGCTTTTTCCCTTTTGACACCGAAATAATCCTGCCAAATTTGTCTGTGCAAATTATTTCTCTTTGTGAAGGATCGTCTTCTTTTGGCCTCACAGTAAAGATAAAAGCACCCCCATCGGTATGACTACCTCCACGGGCATTCCAGTATTTATCTGCCACTTTACAGAAACGTCTATCTTCCTTGGATAAGCTCCTTAAAGTAGCATCAATGGCCTGCTTTTCTGAGCAAATCAGCCCTATCTGCACTTCCCCGTCATAAAGGGCAAATACCTGGGGTCTGAGCATGGCAGTATCGGTAATGCCAATAAGTTGGAAATAATTCCTATAAGGCTCGTTTCTGGCAATAATAAAGAACCAGGGGCCATCTGGGGAACCATGGATATGGCTGGCATGAATGGCGCCATAGATTTTTTGTTTTTCAAGTGGTAATAGATCAAAGTCCAATTCTGTGGTGGGGGCCATAGCCTCAATAATATATTCTAATGGGTAACCATAGACACGGTTTAGGAGGTCAAATAAAAGCACAGAGACCTCTGTATCTGTCAGGAAAAGGGGAAAGATATTTCGTTGTTTTAGATACTCTGTTACCGCATAGTAGTTGGCAAAGTCGCCATTGTGCACTAAGGCCTCATCCATACCGACAAAGGGGTGGGTACCGCCAGGATGCCAAACCTTTCCCTTTGTGGGATAGCGTTGATGGGCAATCCACACATGTGCTCTTAAATCTTCAAGTTTGTAATACTGCACCACCTGTTCAGCATAACCCACTATCTTAAAGATAAGCATATTTCGCCCATGTGAGAGAACAAAGGCTTTTTTCTCTCCTAAAGAGGAATAAAGTTTATTGTTAATCCTGTAACTAATCCGATAGACAAACTCGTCCTCTGCCTTCCTTGGGTCTAGGTCATGAAGCTGATTTTTCTCAATAAACTCTTTAAGTATCTTTGGCTTGACCTGCACAAAATAACGGATGACATCAGGAGGTCTGGCTTCAAGTCCAGTTATATCTCTATAATCATTCACAGTCCTTACCCTTTCGGCTTTGTCTATTCTAAAGAGCGGCCTTATAAACTTTTCTTCTAGCTGTCTTTGCACAGTTTTATCCAAGAGGGCAATTTGATAGAGGTAGTCACCTTCTAAAATCTCCTGCCTTACTCCTAAATCCTCAGCCACAAGACCCACGGCAGCAATACCTCCGCCCTTTCCATTTCCCCTGTTATGCATTTGAATGGAAGGTTCAAAGATGTGTCTTCCCCTTACAGGAATATTGCAAGCAAAACCAGTGACGCCACAACCCCCTTCCTGCTCAGTCCTGGATTCATAAGCGTAGGCAGGCGGAGTAAGTTTACTTCTGGATTTGATAATCTGTTTTATAATTTCACGATTACTCATTCTTGCTGTATTTATCTAAATAAACAAGGCAGTCTGTCCTGCCTACCAATTCACTGATACTATACATACCAAGGCGCCTCAAGATATCTATCAATTGTAAATGCCAACTATGAAAGAGGTTAATAATGCGCTGTGTGGCCCAGTCAAACTCCATCATGGTAGACAACTTTGGGTCGGTGGTGGCTATTCCCCTTGGACAACCCCTCCCACTTTCGCAATGGCCACACCTGGTACACTCCAGGGCTACCAATTCAGATGTACCAGTCACTACCCCATCTGCCCCCAAGGCAATGGCCTTGGCCATGTCATAGGCAGTCCTTATGCCCCCACTGGCAATGATGACCATCTCATCCCGCACACCCTCTTCGAGCAGGTAACGATGCACCCGAGGAATGGCCAATTCAATAGGCATGGCAATGTTTTTTTTGGCAATGTCAGGAGCAGCACCTGTGCCTCCATAACTGCCATCTAAGTGAATGATATGTGCCCCAGCATAATAACTGCCAATTGCCACCATATCCACATCCACAGGTGTGGAGACCTTCACAGAGACTAAGGCATGGGGATTGATCTCCTTAACCCAGTCCACATGCTTTTTATGGTCTTCTACTGAATAGACACTGTGAAAGGGAAACGGGGAAAACAAGGCCATATCAGATACAGATTCTCGCATCCTCGCTACGGCCGGTGTCACCTTGTCACCTAAAAGATGGCCACCAAGCCCAGGCTTTGCCCCCTGGGCGTACTTAAATTCAACAATCCTTGCCCGCTTGATAGTCTCTTCTCTTACCCCAAATAGACCCGTGGCCACCTGAGTAATAACATAGTCTTTATAACGAATAAGCTCTTCAGGATAACCCCCTTCACCAGTACAGGTAAAGGTATTCCAGGCCATGCATGCCCTGGCCCTAGCTAGCATTGTAGCTAGACTGATAGAACCAAAGGACATGCCACCTCCATACCACGGCACAGAGATAGTGACATTTGGGCGGCCATCATTTCTGCGATTGAGGTTTATACTGGTAGAAATTTCTCCTTCTTTAGAAGGTAAATTTTGCTTTGCAAGTTCAAACTTAAACCAGAGACAGTCAAAACCGCCGCCAGAATCTCCTGTTTTGTATTCGATATCGAAATCAGGCATCTTTCCTGTCTCGGCCTGATGCCAAGTGCTAAGAATCAAATCAGCCGTCCACCGGCAGTCACCTAACGCATCAATAGTTGGATTTTTAACAAGACTCAAGGCCTCTTCTGGGCACTTTTCTATACAAAGGTTACAACTAAGACCTATACAACGATATTCCTGTGGTGAAAGTACCCTTTTACCTACAAGCTTATGCACACCATAAGGACAAACTTCCACACACAGACCACAATCATTGCAGCGAGCATTTCTTATAATTTTATACCTATTTAATGGCCTTCTAAACCTAGAAGGTGCCTCTTTTATTTGGGGTAGCCAGCCTTCCATCTTTATTTCCTTTCAATCGAAGCAAAGGCTTCCCTCAGCGCATCTTTATAAAAGATTGCTCTTCCCATCTCTCCCCTGAGCCTCCTCACGTCCCGCATACCCATGGCCCCAAGCACCTCCAGTAATTGGTCACGATAGGAGCCCATCAAGTTTATCAAGCGTTGTGCCCCCCAATCAGAGTCTATATTCTCAATCTCTATGGGACACAACATTCCCTCAAGGCAATCCTTACACAGGCGACATTCTAGGGCCACAATGAAACTTTGGTCCAAAATCACTCCGTCTGCCCCACAGATAATGGTCTTGGCCACATGTTCGGCCAGGGCAATACCACCACTGGCAAGGATAGTAATTTCATCCCTAATGCCTTGTTCTACAAAGGCAAGGTGGATTTCCTTAACTGCATCTTTTATAAAGCGGGGCTTTTCGGCAAATTCCATACCGTTATCGTCTGCATAAAGGTGGATGACCTCTGCCCCATTTTTGGCTAAGGCAAAACTCCTTTCCTTTGCCTCTCCAGATAAAGGTAACTTTATTACGACAATGGTCTTTGGGTATGAGGCCTTTATTTCCTTAAACGCATGGCTCAATGTATAAGGTATTTCTATGATTTTAACACCCTTAGGTAATTTGTATACCTCTTCTAATGAATCTATGTAAACGGCCAAATTATCTATATATGGTCTTAAGTCCTTTCTAAAACTTCTCAGCGGGATAATAAAAAATGTGCCCAGTGCCTTGGCT